>JAJRTT010000442.1 GCA_024278155.1 Bacteroidota bacterium
CGTATCTTGTCCATTGCCTGATAGAGGTCGGTCATTTCCGGGGTGTCCTCAAACATGTTCAACTGCTGTGAACCCTGTACCAAATGGCTGAACTTTACGCCTATCAACCGAAGGAGCATCCGCCGGTTGTACAATTCCTTAAAAAGCCCCAGGGCCACGTCCATCAGGATATGGTCAAAAGCTGTGTAAGGGATCTGCTTTTGCAAAGTGTGCGTATCGAAATTTGAATACCTTATCTTTACCGTGACACAGGATGTCAGCTTGTTTTTTTCCCGAAGCTGGAAAGCGATTTTTTCGACCATTCCGATCAAAAGGTCCCTGAGCATTGCCACATCAATGGTGTCTTTTTCAAAAGTCCGTTCCGTACTGATAGATTTACGTTCGGAATATTGTCTCACAGGCGCATTATCAACGCCATTGGCCCTTTTCCAAATAGCAATCCCGTTTTTGCCCATCACGCGCTGCATCATATCGGGCGGGATTTGCCGTAAAGTGCTGATGGTGGAAATTCCCATGGAACGCAATAAATAATATGCTTTGCTGCCCACCATCGGGATTTTTCGGATGGAGAGCGGGTTCCGGAAGGGCTGCACGCCCATCTCCGGAATGTTCAACAAACCGTTGGGCTTGGCCTCGCCCGTTGCGATTTTCGATACCGTTTTATTGATGGAAACCCCAAAGGAAATCGGCAGGCCCGTTTCCCTGATAATCCTTTCCCTCAGTTCCTGCGACCACTTCAGGTTCCCGAAAAAACGGTCCATCCCGGTAATGTCGAGATAATGCTCATCAATGGAAGCTTTTTCGTAAACGGGCGCTTTTTCGGCCACGATCTCCGTAACCATCTTCGAGTATTTACTGTACTCGTCCATATCGCCACGGATTACCACGGCATGGTCGCACAGCATGCGCGCCACCCGCATGGGCATGGCCGAGTGCACCCCGAATTGCCGGGCCTCATAACTGCACGACGACACCACTCCCCTATCGGACGTACCGCCAATAATAACGGGCTTCCCAATCAATTTACTGTTCATCAGCCTTTCGACAGACACAAAAAATGTATCAAGGTCGAGATGCACGATACAACGGTTTGAAGTTTTCATTTTTAAAAAATTTTACCACAAAGGCACAAAGCCCTTTTTTTACTTGCCTGTAAAAACAGACCAATGTCAATAAGTTAAAGAATTATGCGTCCAACCTTTTTGAAACAAGCTTCGACAGGCTCAGCCTGACCACTAAGATTTTAATAATTCTGAGGTTTTTAAAGCGGGTACTTGTCTTAACTGATTGACATTGGTTAGAACGGACAGGAATTAACACGAATTCACCATTTTGCTTATATCCTGTTTATCTGTACGTTACAAATTCATAAAAAACTTTTTTTCATTTTTACTTGACATTTTAAATTTTCATATTACCTTTGATTAGTTTTTAATCATTTTTTTGACCACAATATAATCACTTTTGTTTTATACAAAAGGATTTGTTCAAGAAATTTTATTCACAGACTAAATATCCAGAAAATGAAAACATATAAGAATCTCGAAACCTATCAGTTGGCATTCAACCTTGCCATCAAGATCTACAACCTCAACATTAGCCTCCCAAGGCAACTGCTCATCCGGTACGGAAACCGTTTAAGGTGGTCTTCCCTAAAAACAAAAGATATGATCGTGGAAGCTTACGCCAACGGAAACACCAATACCCCTGACGGGAAAACATTGGAAGGCGCCGCAAGTTTGTGCAACGAAATAATTTCACACCTTATTAATATAAGGGCAGCTTACCAAAGGGGAAGTTCGGTGGAAAAACTGATTATTGGGTATCAAACGCTACAATTCAAAATTACGAAGAACAGGCGGGAGATGGAGGGAATGTTCCCGCACACGGTACCCAGCCCTGAAGGGCTGGGAAATTCACCGGGAAATTCACCGGGAAACCCAGAAACCCCACCCACACGCCCAGCCCTGAAGGGCTGGGAAACTCAAGACTGGGAAATGCATGAACCATCAGCCCAATACAAACAGCTTAGTTGACAATTTACAATAAATGCCCGGCCAACCCCATGAGTTACCTCGCCCTTTAGAGACAGAAAACTCATGGCAGGAAAATTTAAAATAAACAAAAACCACTATTTCTACTGCCACTATGAGTTACCCTACCCTGAAGGGTAGGGATTATTATAAAAAACAAAAACACAAAACCATGCACTTCAGCAAAAACATTAAATTCCTGAGAAAACGTAAGGGCCGCACACAAGACGATGTCGCCTTTTCATTGAACATGAAACGCTCCACGTTAAGCGGTTACGAAAACCTGATCGCAAAACCATCGGTGGAAATCCTTTTGGCCTTTTCCGATTATTACCAAATCTCCATTGACACCCTGCTAAAGGTCAACTTGCAGGAACTCCCGGAGAGCCAACTGTCACAGCTTGAAAAGGGTTATGATGTATATATAAAAGGGAGCAAGCTCAGGGTGTTGGCCACAACGGTTGACAGTATGAACGAAGAAAACATCGAACTGGTCTCGGAAAAAGCAAGGGCCGGTTATACGGCAGGTTTTGCCGACCCCGAGTACATCAGGATACTCCCGACCTTCAAATTGCCCTTTTTACCGCCCGAAAGGAAATACCGCACTTTCCAGATCAGCGGGGATTCCATGTTGCCTATCCCCGACAAATCTTATGTAACCACCGAGTATGTTGAGAACTGGCAATATATTAAAAGCGGGATGCCATATATTGTCCTTACGATGGATGATGGGATCGTGTTCAAGATTGCCGAAAACAAAATCGAAAAAGAGGGCAAGCTCACATTGCATTCTTTGAACACACTTTACGAAGCATTTGACATCAGCATCAAAGATGTAAAAGAAATTTGGAAATTCGTGAATTACATCAGTTCTGAAATGCCCCCGCAAAATGTTGAAAAGGACGATCTGGTGGAAGAAGTGAGGGCTTTAAGGAAAGAGGTGATGGCGATACAGACGAAATTAAATTTTTAACTTTGCACTATGTCCAAAAAAAATGTTAAAACAAATTTATTGGATCATTCTCAAGCAAAAGTCAAATTGCTTGGAGAATACTTAAAAAGATACCTTAATGTAATTAGCAATGACGGATACACAAAAGAAATAAATGTGTTTGATTTGTTTTGTGGGGAAGGTTTATATGAAAATGAAGGCGAAGGAAGTCCATTGGTTATCATGCGTGCAATTAAAGATATTCATTTCAAGAATGTTTCAAAATCAGGATTTATTCCAAAAATCAATTGCTTCTTTAATGATATAGATTCTTTCAAAATAGAAAAAGTCAAAAGTACCATTAAACTTAAATCCCTTTATTATGAATACTTTGGAGAATTGAAATTTTCCAATATTGATCACGAAGATTATTTACAAAAACGAATTCTCAAAGGTAACTTTAAGACTTAAATAATCATGGCGAAATCAAATATTGAATGGACGGAAACCACTTGGAACCCAACTACAGGATGTACAAAAACATCTACCGGATGCTTGTATTGCTATGCCGAAACCATGTCTATAAGACTGAAAGCAATGGGGATGGATAAATACAAAGATGGATTCAAAATTACTGTTCATTATAATGCACTTAATGAACCTTATAAGTGGAAAAAACCAACTGTTGTATTTGTTGATTCAATGAGTGATTTATTTCATAATGACATTCCCTTCGAATTTATTAAAAGTGTATTTGAAGTAATGAACAATACGCCACAACATACTTATCAGGTTTTGACAAAACGATCAGAAAGACTTTTGCAAATAGCACCATTATTAAACTGGACCTCTAATATTTGGATGGGGGTTTCAGTAGAAAACGAGCATGTTGCAGAACGGATAACACACTTGGTTAAAACACCAGCATTCATTAAATTCATTTCTTGCGAACCATTAATAGGCCCTTTATATTCTTTCAAGCCAGAGCTTATTGACTGGGTAATTGTCGGGGGAGAATCAGGTCATAAGGCAAGGGAAATAAAACAGGAATGGATTGATTATATTTACAATAAGTGCCAAACTCACAATGTTCCATTCTTTTTCAAGCAATGGGGCAAAAAAACGCATAACATGAACATGAACGACCCAACAATGCTTAAAGGACATAAACAATATGCCAAAGGAGGATGTGAATTAAATGGGCAAATTGTCCAAGAAATGCCAAGACCTGCCTATACAGCAAAAACAAACTAATTGCTCACGGAATTTATTACTATCAACAAACTTGTGTACTCCATTATCGACATAGAAACCACCGGACTGAGCCCCCGGAACGAAAAAATCACGGAGATTGCGGTTTATGTCCATGATGGGAAAAAGATAACAGATGAATTTACGACTCTCTTGAATCCCGAAAAGAAGATTTCGTACCGGATAACCCAACTTACAGGCATCAATAACAAGATGGTCGAAAATGCGCCCAAGTTTTATGAGGTTGCCAGGAAAATCGTAGAGATGACCGAGGGGACAATCTTTGTAGGGCACAACGTGCATTTCGATTATAATTTCATCCGCAAGGAGTTTAAGGAATTTGGATATGATTATCACCGTGACAAAATATGCACGGCAAAACTGAGCAGAAAACTTTTACCGGGACGACGTTCATACGCTTTAGGGAAAATCTGCACCGAATTGGGCATCGACATTAAAAACAGGCACCGGGCTTTTGGGGACGCCAAAGCAACCGTGGAACTTTTTGAAATACTCTTGAAACTTGAGAAAAACCTAAAAGCATTGACCTATCAGGGATTGAACACAAGCCTCAACAGAAAGCAAATTGAAAGCCTTCCCGAAAAAACAGGGGTATATTATTTTTATAATGACAAGGGAAGTATAATTTATATTGGGAA
>JAJRTT010000443.1 GCA_024278155.1 Bacteroidota bacterium
AAACAGGAACTGCATCTTTGCATTGAATGGTTTCCCCTTTAAAAATTACTTCATTGAAGGTTCTGCCAGATTTTTCATAAAAGAAGTTCTTGGCCAATTGTTTTGCGTCTTGCTTGCTTACTTGTGCTGCCCAGATATTTATTGAAAATAATAGAGCGAGCGATAGTAGGAGTGTTTTGCCCATTGTGTTGTTTTATGTGTATATGTGCTTCAATATTTTTTCCTGTCAGGAGCAGTTGCCAGGTGCTCCTTGACATCTGAAATTTTACCGGGTTCATCTTCCTCAAATATATTGTGGATATAAAAATTGATTTTTTGTCCAATGGTTTGAAATAGAAGTATTCCTGAAACGATCATTTATTGGTTTTTTTATTTCTCCAAGGGGCATCGATTTGCCAATCTCCCGCCATGATACAACCGTAAGGGATTATTTCGTCTTCAACGGCCCCCAATTTAAAGAAATCCATCTGATTTCTTAAACTATGTGCATTTTTGTATGCGCTTGGAAGTTCTGAAATATCAATATGCCCTGAAAAAAACCTGACATCCAAATTTGCTGTTTCTTCCTTGAACAGTTCTTCTTTTGTTTTTCCCTTATTCTCCCATATATGTTGCTTTCTGCTGATATTCCTGCCTGCACCGTGGGGCGCGAACCCCAAATTGTTTTCATTTGTTTCCCCTTTTATGATCAAGATTGGTTCGCTCATATTTAAGGGGACAATCCTTAAATCGCTTTTTGCATCCGGTAGGAATTTTTTGTCCAACGGAGTTGCACCTTTGGCATGATAAAAAAGATCATTGTCCTTAAAAACAAAATTGTGTTCGTTCCACAACCTGTTTGTTATTTCAGAATCCAATTTTTTTATAATGGTGTCGTGGATCACGCTGTGATTGGCTTTTGTCCACTCCCGGACTATTTGCAGTGCTTCCCAGTAGCTTTTCCCTTCTTCGGTTTCATAAGGGATCCATGCGTTAACCGGCAAAGTTTCCGGTGAAATCTCTTTTCTGAAATATTCCGCCGTATTCATCCCCTTTTTGAAAAGTTGCGCCCCAAAACCACGGCTGCCATGATGCGTAACAATCACTGTTTCGCCTGTATTCCTTGAAATACCTACAAACAAGAAATGGTTTCCGTCTCCCTGCGTGCCAAAATGCTGCTGCGACAAGGCAATACTTTTAGGGTTGTTTAGGAACCGGTTGCCCTTTATTTTATCATGTAAAACCTGTGGCAATCCATGTTCGGCTTTTTTCTCCAATCCACCGAAATGGGTAACTTTTTGTGCAATATCCAAAACTTCCTTTGGTGATGTTTTTCCGATACCCGACATCATCATCGAACAACAAACATCGGCACTGTGCATTGATGGGTGGATTGCGTTTTGTGCCACGGCAATGCCACCGACCGGAATTTGCCCGATTCCTCCGGTGGGGCAGGCATCGGGCATTAATGCGCCATTTACCATTGTAGGAGTTTTCATTAGCTCTGTCATGGTTTTTATTACGATGGCCACATTGTTCTCTTCGGTTTCGTTTTCGGCCAAAATGTTGGTGTAAAACGGTTTGCTTTCAGTAAATGGTTCAAAAACAACCGGGCTTACATTTTTTAGATAACCCTTCAATTCATCTCCTTTTAGGTTGTTTTTATTGGCAACTTCTATTGCTTCCTTAAACCATTTCCCCGGCCTGTAGCCAAGTTTTATTATGTCTTTTCCGGTTATCATATTATAGTTTTTCTATTACTGCTCTGTTTTTCTTACTTATGCTATCAAAATACACCTTTTTAAAATTTGTCATGAAATGCTATATCAAGATAGTTTTTTTCCCGGCTTTTTATTTTTATTTCTTGGTTAATTGCTTCCATAAATGGAACTATGTTAATTCCATCCAATTCTTTTATGCCTTTTTTTAGTTCATTCAAAACATTCTTTTTATTGATTTTTTGATCGAGAATGAACTTTTCTTCTGTTTTGTAGTAAGCATCTGTCCATATTATTATTTCTGAACAATTTATCATTTTAAGGATTTCGATGTAGCATTTCCTGATCTTGTAAATGGCTGAAACTATTTCCTCGTGCGATTCGTGGTATCGGTCATTTAACCCAATGATATCTTCAATAAAGTTCGCCCAATAATTGCTAAATGGCAGAAAACCCAATTGAAAAAACCCGTTTGGGTTAAAGCTAAGTGTTAATTCATCTTCATGCTCCAGATGTACCGGAACCCTTAATTCATAGATACAATATTTGTTTTTGTCCAGAAGAGCGCTTTCATCGTAATTGAAAAAGCCAACATCCAAATAAAAAGTTTCAGAAAACCGAAAATCAAAATATTTATCCTCAATCCCACCAAAACTTTCTTCTTCGGCAATTGTGGTCTCGAAAAAACGGGCAAGGATATTGACATGGAACAATTTCCCCAATTTCTCAATAAATTTGCCGTGGTTCGATGAATAGAATGTGTATTCACCTACTGCACTCATTGTCTTTGCGATCCCCATTACCTGTCCTCCACGATTTTGATTTCCTCCCCGGTCAATCCGTACAGCCCATAAACCTTATGGTCTATCTCTTTGTCGATCTTTGCAATTTCGGATTGGAGGCCTTGAACCTCTGCTTTCTTGGTTTCAAAAACTTCCATCCATTCCATTTCCCCTGACTTTGACAGTTTTGCCCCACCTGATTTTTTTATTGCTTTGTTGAGTTCCTTTATGAAGTCGGGAAATACCAGTCCGTGCCAGCTTTCAAGTTTCCTGCTTAATTTGCCGATGGTAATTTGTGATTGGAGATATTTTCCGAAAGAACCAATAATTGCTTGTTGGCCCTTGGTAATTTCAAGCATCTTTTCGACCAATCCTGTAAGTTCGGGCGAATTGAGCCCGGGAATTGGGATTTGCCCAAAATACTTCCATATCAACTGGTAACCATCCTGTATTTGGGTGCAATATTTTGTAATGAGCCACCAGCCCATTTTTGAGTTCAGCAATCCAAGCAATGCTTTGTTTTTTGTTGGGATTATCCACATTGAGTTATTGCAAAACAAGCCTTGTTCGTCGTATATGAAACATGGTTTTACCTGAAATGTTTGATACATTATTTTTGGTTCGGCAAATTTGCCATAATAATCGCAAGCGCGCAATTCCCACCAATAACCCCCTTTGTCTGTTCGTTTCATGCCCCTTTCCTCAAATGGCCCCAGCCAATTGGCAACTGAAGGATAGGTGTTTTTAAGCCAATTGGTGGCTTCAGATTTATGTTTAACATTCTGATTTGTAACCCCTTTTTCGAAAAGCAATAAATAGCTGGAAGGGATGACCGTATTGTATTTGCTCAAATCACGGCCTTGCAGGAAAGGTTTGATAATTTCCCCTGCTCTTGGATCTTTTTCCACAATGCTTTGTTTTGTCTTCCCATCAATTAAAAAAGCTTCTGTTAAACCGGTTTTTATGCCATAATATGCTTCACCATTTATAAAATCGGACAATGTAGCGCACTTTGTTTTAAGCTTTTCCAAAAAAGATTTTTCCTTGTTTGAAGAAATAACCCAGGTGTCACCGTTAAAGGAGTTTGTTTCAAAGTATTCAGCTGTTTTGTCCACATTGGATTCAAAGTCAGCTGAATTTGTGGATTTCAGGACAGAAACCGGGAATTTTTTTTGTGGCAATGCTTTTTGGGCAATAAAAATACTGGGATAGGTTGTTGCACCTTCAAATATTTGAATGTCGCCAAAATCAATAAGTCCAATTATTTTGTATTTCAAAAGGTGCTCTCTCAAAGATTTCCCATAAGCTGCCTGAAGCCATTTGTTTGACATGATGTATGAAATCAAGCCATTGGGTTTTAGAAGGTCAACCCCCTTCTCGACAAAAATGCAATAAATATCCCCACGTTTATCAAACGTCTCATATCCCATCTTCTCCAAAGCCAAAGAAGTTTCCTTTATTTTTTCGAGATGGACATAAGGCGGGTTCCCGATCACCACATCGAAACCGCCGGTATGTTCGGTTCGGAATGCGTGTTCAACCGAACAGCACATTTCATTAATTGTTTTTCCAAGTTTTTTGTTTTCCGGGAGTCCATGCTTTTGCCTATTGGTATGGATGTAGTTTATTACATTATGTAGGTCTTTTTTATCTGTTATCTCCCGTGTCCCCGATTTTCTTGTCCACAGGTGTGTTTGGGTATTGCCCCTGACTGGCGGAGCATGCTCCGCTGCATGGGTTGGCGACTGTCCTGTAGGCAACTGTGGAGCATGCTCCACAGTTGCTGTTGCTGCCGTATTCGTTGTTGTTGCATCGATATTGTCCGCAGGTATAGTCCTGCCCATCGCTATATTGCAAGTACGTGCGCTCATGCTTTTCAGTTTCTGCATTATTACGGGAACTTCTTCCATTTCGCATACTAAAGCGATGTGAATATGGTCGCCACAGGTATTATATGCAAGGATGTTTAATTTGTCTTCCTTAACTATTTCAGCAATTTTTTGAGTAATTATTTCTTCCTCTTTTTCGTCCAGCCAAACTGCTTTGCCTGTTTTTACACGATTGTCGAACATCCGTTGCGAATACCTGGAATTATGTGTTGCCGTGGTTATGTGCCAGGCTTTTTTCTCCTTTTCCCTGAATATTTGGGGAAACCCTTTGTTCCAATCAAAGGCTTTTTCGGCGGCTGTTCCGGGATCGTCGATCAGTGAGTTGCCACATTTTATGTTGTTGCTCAAGGTGTTTAGTTTCCTCCCTTTTTGGGCAGTCCGCAACCAAAGCGAGAGTTTGGCGATTTCAACCGATTCTTCGTTTATGTCAACACCGTAAATGTTGTTTTCGAGGATGTTGGTTGCGATGTCGGAAAAGATGATTTCCCCACCCAAGAGTTGCGCCCGCAATTTATCGATCTTTTGGTGTTCGTTTATCAGGAATTCCAATGCCTGGTTCAGAAATGCACCGGAACCACATGCCGGATCCAGTATTGTCAAAGTCAAAAGCCAATTCCTGTATTCATCCAGTTTTATATCGAGGTCTTTAATGATGGCTTTTTTACGGTTTCTCCTCCCTTTGGCATATTCTTCGTCAATAATATTGAGCTTGTCCCGTTTTTCTTCGCAAAGTTTGCCGACTGTGTTTTCAACAATGTATTTGGTAATATATTTTGGTGTATAGAAAATCCCGTCTTTTTTGCGTTTCGATTGCAGTGGAGCATGCCCCACCGCAAATAATGCCGTAATCTCGCCCAGCGAATGCTCAAAAATGTGCCCGAGTATATTTACATCCACATCGGTTTCAAAATCGTAGTTGCTTAACCTAAGGGTGTGCTCATGCAGGATATCATCGTCAATTGTGATGCTGTCCAATATTTCATCTGGAAGGAACAGTCCTCCGTTATATGCAAATATCTCTTGGCGGTTCCCTCTTTTGGGCCTTCCAACGTTCAATACATTAAAATATTTTTTAAAAGTATCGTACAGTGGTTTTTTGTCCCCAAACGCCACATCGTCTTTCCACTTCTCGACTATTTGGGATATCGAATTTGGCGGGACCAACATCCTGTCCTCGGCAAAAAAGATAAACAGGAAACGGTCGAGCAGTTTTTGTGTTTTTTTGAATAGTAAAAGTTTATCTGTCTCGGGATTGTTTTTTATAAGGTTATTGTAAATCGCTTCACGGAATTTTGAATAATCGGCATACAGTTTCTTGGTGATGTTTTCTTCCCGTAAAACCGATGCGTCTTTTATTTTTAAGGGCAAATCGTTCAGTAAGTTGTCTTTTGCCAAACAAAGCCAAAGCAATGCAAACTTTTCCTTTGTCAGTCCAAATAAATCGAAATCGATATGGTCAACGGCATTTTGTATGTAAAAGCGCAGTTTCTCAAAATTAGACGTAATCACATAAATACATTGCGGATGGTGGTTTTTATATCCAAATGCTTGTGTTTCTATCGAATCGAGGTTGGTTGTATTGGCCGATTTTAATTCAATTACCGCATGTGCAGGCAGCAGGGGAGCATGCTCCCCTGCTGCTGTTGCTGCTGCTGTTGCTGTCGTTGTTGTGCGGAGAATTGCCCCATCGGCTTTTTTATTGTCCGAAATGTTTTTTAACTCGGTCGTGAGGTTAAAGTTTGGTTCGGGGTTTAAAGTGTAACCGAGAATATGTACAAACAGTTCCCTTAAAAAACCCTCTTGGAATTGTTCCTCTTTTGCGTTCCTGATATTTTCCTGTCTATCCGGGTTTCCAAAATAACCTTGAAATTCAGCATACTTTTTATCGATCAATGCCCAATCGAGGTCATTTATATATTTCTTCTCTACAGATTTTTGGAACAGGCCCATATCTTGGTTTTAATCATTCTAATATGGCTAACTAAAACGATGTTTTGAAACAAATCTTCTAATCTTATAATCCCTTAAACCGGATGATCCTCATGGAATTTCTTCAGCCTGTATTCCAGATCGGGGAACTGTTCCCTTTTTACCAGGGAAACGCAAGCCCTGATGCCTTCGAGCCTTTCGCTGCCTGTAATGGCAAGTGAAATGGCGCTGATGCC
>JAJRTT010000030.1 GCA_024278155.1 Bacteroidota bacterium
GGGCAGTTTCACTCCAAGGACGATGGGAATATTTGCAACCAACATACCTTTAAGGGCAAGATAAATACTCAATGGTGTTTTAAACGTACGCGAAACCCCAAGTATCACGATATCGGCTTTGTCAACCTCATGGACACGCAAACCGTCATCATGGCGAAAAGTATATTCCATGGCCTCTATCCTCCTGAAATAATCCTTGTGCGCATCATGGTATAAGCCTGGTTTTTCGGCTGGCAGATTTGACAACCGATTTGAAAGCCTCATTAACAGTGGGCCCATCAGGTCAATGGTTTCCACGTTGTTCCTCCTTGCAAAGCGGATCATATAACTACGGATGATATCGGAAACCAGGGTATGGACAACAATCGCCTTTTGTTCAGCGGCCTCATGTACCAAGTCCTGCACCTGCTCTTTCGACCGGATGCCCGGTTTTACATAAATCTCCACATGCTTTCGCGGAAATTGTGTCAGGGCCGCATCCAAAGCCTGTATGGCCGTGCGGCCCGTACCGTCCGAAACTACAAACACATTGTACATATCAGGCCAAAGATAGTAAAAAGATGGGGAAGTGGTGTACTTTGGTTTAAACCAGCAATTGAATCATCTATAATTTGAAAATGAAAAGAATTGAATCAGCAAATGAATTTTGCGAACAAGAAACCAAATATGAGAATAAGGAATTATTTGGGATCACTGATGGAAAAGCAGTTGGGACATATATTGAACACAAGTTCAAAGAATACCTGAACGGGAAATTTATTGTTGATGATGGAAATTCTGCCAAGGGAATTGATTTACCAGCACCTGAAATCAATACGGACATAAAGGTAACTTCAATAAAACAACCCCAGTCTTCAAGCCCATTCAAAAATGCCAGGCAAAAGATATTTGGACTCGGGTATAATATTCTTGTTTTCGTTTACGAGAAAAAAGACAATCATACCAATGAAACCGCACTACTGGATTTCAGGAGTTGCTCATTCATTAAAAAAGAAAGAACTGCAGATTATACCACAACATTCAGGTTAATGGAAATGTTAAAAGATGGGGCAAATGAAGAAGACATAATTGCTTATCTAATTGACAAAAACATTCCTGCCGATGAAATTACCCTAAACCAAATCGCGAAACAAATCCTAAAAAAGACGCCAAAGTTGGGATATCTGACGATTTCAAATGCTTTGCAGTAGAGGTTGCAATATGGTAGAGTGGTAAGCCTCTCAGAAAAAGTGGACGGAATAATTAAAATCGTGGACAAGGTGAACAATTAACATGAAATTCCTCGATGCAAATATCCCAAGTTCTGTTTTTGGTTTCTTTGAAAACTTAAAAGACTTATCATTAGAAACCATTAATTCCAGATTATTGTCCACTTGTGGGATAAATAATTTCTTTTCAACCCAATCCGAAGTAGATGAATTATCAAATACAATCTTGGCAAAGAAAAACGTACTGAATGAACCAAACAGGGGGGAATACGGGGATTTCCAAACGAACCGTGAATTGAGTGACAAGGTTTGCCATCTCCTTAAAGAAGGAAACACTTCTCCTGAAATCATAATTGAACCAACTTGTGGAAAGGGAAACTTCATTGTTTCAAGCCTTATCGCGTTTAGTACTATCAAATATATTTATGCGGTTGAAATATATAAGCCTTATGTTTGGGAAACAAAATTTGCTATCCTAAACCATTTTTTAAAAAACGGGATTTCAAAACTGCCGAAAATATTTATTTTCCATTCAAACGTTTTTGATTTTGATTTTAAAAGCATTTCAAACAGACACCAAAACCAGGTTTTTTTAATAATCGGCAACCCTCCATGGGTCACAAATTCAAAATTATCCGCACTTGGTTCAAAAAACCTACCCACAAAGTCAAATTTCAAAAAGCATAATGGATTGGATGCCATTACCGGAAAAGGGAATTTTGACATTGGGGAATTTATTTCGATCAAATTATTGTCATTGTTCTCCAAACAGAATGGGAGTTTTGCTTTTCTTGTTAAAAATTCCGTGGCAAAAAACATATTATTGGAACAAAACAAAACCAGGTTCAACATCTCAAGCCTGAAACAATTTGATATTGATGCTAAAAATGAGTTTGGTGTTTCGGTAAATGCTTGTTTGTTCTACTGTTCATTAAATGGTGAGCCACAATCAATAATAAAGGAATATGACTTTTACTCTTCCGAATTGATCAGGGATTATGGCTGGGTCGATGACAAATTTGTGGCCGATGTGGCTTTATACCTTAAAGCCAGGGACATTGACGGCAAGTCACCTTTTGTATGGCGCCAAGGCGTAAAGCACGATGCTTCCAAAATAATGGAATTGGAAAGTATTAACGACCATTACGTGAACAACAATGATGACACCGTAATAATCGAAAATGACTTGGTGTTCAATTTATTAAAGAGTTCAGATTTGAAAGGGGATGTAGTTGAAGCTTCCCGAAAATACACAATCATTACGCATAGAAAAATCGGCCAGGACACAAATTACATAAAAGACCAGTTCCCTAAAACCTATCATTACCTTTTGGATAATATTGAATATTTCAATAGAAGGAAATCGAGCATTTATAAGGGAAAGCCCTTGTTTTCGATATTCGGGATTGGCGACTACTCTTTTAAGCTTTTTAAGGTTGCCATTTCCGGGATGTACAAAACAACCCTTTTTTCGCTCGTAAAACCTGTGGGGGACAAATCTATGATGCTCGATGACACTTGCTATTTCCTGGGATTTGACATATTAGTCGAAGCTGAAATTACCAGGTTCTTGTTAAATAAAGAGGAAACCCAAAATTTCATTAGGTCGATTGCGTTCAATGATGCTAAAAGAATGATAACAAAAGATTTGTTGATGAGGATAGATTTGGCCAAGATTATGCGAAATACAAGTTTTGGGGAATTAAAATCAAAAATCGAAAACATTCGCATCGAGGAATGGATGAGTTTTCGAGAAAACATAGAAAAAAAGGAACTTGAAAAGAATCAGCAATTAGTGCTCTTTTAACCAACCAACATTATTCTTGACCTATCCCACTAATTTTCATGCGTGGAAATATATTCCCTTACCAATTCCCCAAACCCATCAATAATCCGTTCAACCAATGGGTTTTCCACATTAAAAGAAATATCATCAATCCTGTTTACAGGAACCAGGATGCGGGTCGTCCCTGTCAGGAATGCAGCATCGAACCGGGCAATCCCCCTAAAAGAAACTGGACAGACCTCAGCTTTTACATTCAATCGTTTGCAGACCTCCAACACATTTTTACGGGTAATGCCCGGCAA
>JAJRTT010000444.1 GCA_024278155.1 Bacteroidota bacterium
ATAAAAGCACTCAGGTTTTTATCGTCACCGATTTTGGCAAAAACAATAAGGATATCGGCAACACCTCCATTGGTGATCCAGATTTTTTCCCCTTCCAAAGTGTAATGTTTCCCATCTTTACTCAATGTGGCTTTGGTCTTTCCTGAATTTGGGTCGGAACCGGCATTGGCTTCTGTTAGGCAATAAGCGCCAATAAATTCGCCCGTTGCAAGTTTGGGCAGGTATTTTTTCTTTTGTTCCTCATTCCCAAAATAGAGGATGGGCTGTGTGCCGATACCTGTGTGGGCAGCATAGGCCACGGCAAAGCTAAAGCCTTTTCCCATTTCCTCCACGGCGCGCATGGAGGTCACGAAATCCTGGCCAAAGCCATCATATTCCTCGGGAACGGATATGCCCAGCAAACCCAGCTCGCCGGCATCTTTTATCATTTTGATCAGTAGTTTCCTGTCGTGTTTTTCCAGGGCATCCATATTTGGCAATACCTGTGTTTCGGTAAAATCGCTACAGGTTTGGGCAATCATCCTTTGCTCTTCGTTGAATTCTTCGGGGATGAAGATGTCGGCTGCATTTGTCTCCTTGATCAAAAATTCGCCACCTTTTAATGTTTTTGTGTCTGACATGGTTTTATGTGTTTATGTTTTTAAGTTAAAAGTTATGAGTTACGGGTTGCGGGTAGGCAGCCCGGGGGTATTCGTCTGACCACTGCCAAAGCGCATGCTGTGCGGAGTAGTCTGACGAATTGCTATGCCATCAAAGCATCTCAAAAATCCCTGCAGCACCTTGTCCCGTTCCTATGCACATGGTGACCATCCCGTACTTTTTATTTGTACGTTTAAGTTCATTTAGTACCTGTACAGAAAGTTTTGCTCCTGTGGCTCCAAGTGGATGGCCGAGGGCAATTGCCCCACCGTTTACATTTACCTTTTCAGGATCAAGTCCTACCTCGCGGATAACGGCAATGGATTGGGAAGCGAAGGCTTCATTCAGCTCAATCAAATCAATATCCTTGAGTTTCAGGCCTGAATGTTTCAGGACTTTCGGAATTGCTTCCATCGGGCCAACCCCCATTTTGTAAGGTTCCACACCGGCAACCTGATAATCCACCAATCTGGCAATGGGAGTTAGCTTGTGTTCTTTCAATACCTTTTCGGAAACCACCAAAACAAAACCTGCCCCATCTGACATTTGGGAAGAGTTTCCGGCGGTGGAAGACCCACCTTGGGCAAACGCCGGCCTTAATTTGGAAAGTCCTTCGGGAGTGGTTCCCCTTCTCGGGCCTTCGTCTGTGTCAAAGATGTATTCACGGGTCTGCATCTTGTCGTCCCTGAAATAGTTTTCCTTCACTTTGATGGGGACGATCTGGTCTTTGAAATAACCCTTGTCGATGGCATGGATGGCTTTCTCAACCGATTTGGCCGCAAAAACATCCTGTTCTTCCCTGCTGATTTTATATTCCTTGGAAACCATTTCGGAAGTGAGGCCCATGCTCAGATACCATTTGGGATGTTGCATGGCAATGGTGGGGTTCGGTACTTGTCGCCAACCTCCCATGGAAATCATCGACATGGTTTCTGCACCACCTGCCACGATTATATCTGCCAGTCCGGCATGGATCTTAGCCGAAGCTATTGCAATGGATTCGATGCCGGAGGCACAATACCTGTTTATGGTAGAGCCTGGAACATCCACCGTGTCCATGGCCATAAGGGAAAGCATCCTGCCCATGTTAAAACCTGTTTCGGCCTCGGGGAAGGCATTGCCAACCACCACATCGTCAATAATTGATTTGTCTATTTGCGGAAAGTCATTTAATAAATGTCTGATTACCGCTGTTGCGATATCGTCGGGCCGCGTAAAACGGAGACTGCCACGGGGGGCTTTCCCAATTGCCGATCGATATCCACCTACTATATATGCATTCATGATTGTTTGTTTTATGGCAACCTCAAAATAATCAAATCCCTGCGTTACTCAAATTTTTCCAGACACTCATTTACGGTAGTAAAATCGAGCCTTGAAAAATTTGAAAGCCTTTGTCCGCCGTACTTTGTACTTAGGAAGGCGAGGCTTGATATTTGATTCTTTTGAGAACACCTTATTTCTATTGTTTAGTTATTTTTTTTTATTTATTGAATCCTTCTCGCATTCTTGCATTCGAGCTTTAGTTCCTCAGGATTTTGCCTTTGGTAATAAGGCTTTGTATCCGTTCGAGTGTTTTGCGTTGCATACAAAGTTCCAAAAAGGCTTTTCGTTCAAGGTTGAGCAAATACTGTTCAGAAACCTCGGTAAGTGCTTGGGAGATCTCTCCACCGGCCATTACCCATCCCAGTTTTTCGGCAATGAGCTTATCATGTTCCGACATATAATTCCCGGTGGTAAACCCATCGGCACCAACATATACAAGTCCGAGGGCTTCAAGTCCCAGGACTTTGATGTCTTTTCTCATGACCGGTTTTGTATAGCCTTTTTCGGCCATGTTCAAAGCAGCTTGTTTCGCATAAGCCAAGTGATGTGCCCTGCTGACGATCACTTCATCCTGTCCTTTTCGTAAATATCCCAGGTCAAAGGCTTCGTAAGCCGAAGTGGAAACCTTGGCCTGTCCAATGCTGAGATAGCGGTTCAGGAAGGCATTGGTACGGATATCCCCATTTTTCAATTCATCGGAGAGCCGAACCACAAACTCCTTGGTGCCACCGCCACCCGGGATAAGCCCAACGCCAAATTCAACCAAGCCCAT
>JAJRTT010000445.1 GCA_024278155.1 Bacteroidota bacterium
ACGGGCAGGAAAAACCTCGCCATTGTTTATTTTATCGAATTGTTTTTCGGTTTTCGACCAGGTGTATGAAACCCAACCCGTGAGCTTGCCGGAATTCTTTTTCAACATAAATTCGATACCGTACGACCATCCTTCCCCAAAGGTCAATTGCGATTCGATGTTGTTGTTCAGCAACAGGTCGGCCCCGTTTTTATATTCGATTTGATTGCGCATCTTTTTATAGTAAACCTCTGCCGATGCTTCAAGCGTATGGTCGAAATAATTCCGGTAATATCCCAAAGCCGCCTGTCTGGCTATCTGTGGTTTGATGTTGTACGAACTCGGGATCCACAAATCGGTTGGTTTTGAAGAGGTGGTGTTCGACAGTAAATGGAGATATTGTTGCGTGCGGATATAGGAAAGCTTTACGGACGATACCTCATCAATAAGGTAACTGACCGAAAACCGGGGCTCGATGCCAAGATAGGTCTTTATAAAATCGTTTTTGCCAAAAGTGAGCGTATCGGTGCTGTTTCCGTTTTCATCGTAAACGTAAATATCCGACGGGCCCAATTGGCTGAAGGCGGTGAACCGCATACCCGTTGAAAAGGTGAAACTTTCAAACCGTTTTATCTCGTGCACAAAATAGGCTGCGTTTTCCCAGGCGTATTTTTTGTCGAGTTCGGTCTTGGGCAAAGGGCCGGTTTCGCCGCTCACCACCGTTCCTGGCGCAAAAGCATGGTAAATGGAGGAAAACCCGAACTTCACGGTTGATTTGGGGTTCCTGAAAAATTGGAAATCGCTTTTCAGGTTATAATCGTTCAACGAAGACTGGATGGCGAATTTGTCCCCCCCTCCGCCAAAAGCAATGTAGTAATCGTAATTGCTGTAAATGAGCGATGTGTTCGAAAATAATTTGTTGTTGAAAATATGGTTCCACCGGATTGTTGCCGTGGCATTTCCCCAATTGAAATTGAAATTGTCCCCAAAGCCAAAGTCGTCCCTGCCAAAATAACCTGAAAGATAGATACGGTTGTTTTGGTTGAACCGGTAATTGGTTTTTGCGTTCAGGTCGTAAAAAGACATTCTTGATTGTTGTACCATTGGATCTGATGATAAGGGCAAAAAGATATCGCCATAGGTCTTTCGGCCCGAGACAATAAAGGAACCCACATCCCTTTTTACCGGCCCTTCAATTGTCAGGCGAGAATCTATCAATCCTGCGCCCCCCGTTACGTTATAGTTTTTCATGTTGCCGTTTTTCATGCTGATGTCCAGTACCGATGAAAGGCGGCCACCGTAATTTGCGGGAATCCCTCCTTTGATGATCTTCATGTCTTTGATGGCATCGGAATTGAAAACCGAATAAAACCCCAAGAGATGGGAAGCATTGTAAACCGGGGCTTCGTCCAAGAGGATGAGGTTCTGGTCGATGCCGCCACCGCGCACATAAAAACCGGTACTGCCTTCTCCTCCGGATTGAATGCCCGGCAACAGTTGTATGGTTTTCATTATGTCGGCTTCGCCAAAAAGCACAGGGATGTTTTTAATATCTTTGATGTTCATGGTTGTGGCACTCATTTGTGCCGACTTTATGTTGCTGCCCTTTTCTTCCCTGGCACTTATCACGACCTCCTCCATGTTTATGGCAGATGTGATCAACTCGATGTTCATGGAGATGTCTTTCCCAAGTATTATCGTTTTTTCAATTTGTTTAAAACCCACATAGGAAAACCTGAAATGATAGGTGCCGGGTGGAAGGGTCATGGAGTAAAAACCATAGGAATTGGCAATTGTGCCATCTTTTAGCTCCTCCACAAATACCGTTGCGCCAATAAGTTCCTCACCTGTTTGCTTGTCGCGGATATAACCGCTTATGGTATTTTGTGCCATTGATAAGTGGGCCGGCAGGAAAAACAAAACCAAAAGGGAAACAGGCAATACAGATCCCCAAATATTTTTTTTTGGGGAACCTGTTTTTGCCTTTTGTGAATTCTTCGTTACCATTATTGCCATTGTTTGGTTTTCTTTCATTTCCGTCCCTTTTCCTTTACAGGGAATGGTGGGGCCGGCTTTAAATCGGTCTTTGGGCTTTATGGTAAAGTTACTTTGTATTCAATGTTCCCAACCGATAGGGTAACGATTTTGTCACATTCCCCATTTCCAAAATCAATGCTGCGTGTAGGTTCACCGTTGGGCGTTATCAGTTTTATCCCTTTCACCGGATAAAATATATACTCGTTCCAGCAAGCGGTTTTAAGTGTTATCGGGACAATTGTTTCTGTGGAGTATCCAACACCGTTTGAATTCATCCCGCTGCTTTGCCCCGATATTTCATAAATGTCGTCAAGTAATTCGCCGGTAGCTTCGCCTTCGGTCCATTCAACGGAACGTATGGATTCGTATTTTACGGAATAGCCATCGGGATAAATTAGGTTGCCGCCCGATATTTCAGTCGTGAAAGTAAGGTTGCCATCGCCGTTCCTGTTTATCGTGTGATAGGAGATGCTTCCCGAAACAACAATCCCGTCAACCGTGTAATTATCAAATGCCACATTGAACTCTGAGCCGGGGACACGGTAATTCCCAATATAAGTGATCGTGATTTTCCCTGCCCTCACCCTGCCGTCATATCCAAGGCAACCATCCGCACCAAAGTCAACTTCCAGGGTATTGTTTACCGTATCGCTGGTAACCGTTGCACATTCGGCCACGCTAATTGTTGTGCTTGGATAGGTCTCGGAAAAGGCACTGTCGATGGCCTCTTCGGAAATGATGATAACATCGTCGAATTCAGATTGCGCTGCCGATTCGTCCTGTGTGGTTTGTGTGTCCACTTCCGGTTTGTCGATTTCGGTGGTTTCGTCTTTTGAACATGAAGAGAAAAATACGACCAGGGCAATGATTGCCGAGATAACGAATAATTTTGTAAGAAGTAGTTCGATTGCTGTTTTAGAAATTTGTGTTTTCATTTTGTTTTGTTTTTTTGTGAATTAATAATTTGAATTTTTGGCAAATGTATCTGTGGGACAGGGCTTCGCAAAATTTATTCAACAAGCTTATCGGATATTTAAGCAAATGGGGGTTTGTGGCCAATATTGGTATAATAACGTTGGCTTTTCCTGATATTGAAAGAAATGGGCCTTAGGTTGAAAGATTCCGCCCTTTGATTGAAAATAATGAAAAATGCTTAAATTGCGGCTTATATTTGCCGAAAAACAATTATTGGCAGATCCGACAACTGATTTCTGCCGCCCCTGGTACTTCCAGGTTGTTCCAACCTTGAAAGGTCCTGGCATAAAACATATACACAATGGTAAAAACAATTCAACCTGATATTGGCAAAGCATCTCCAGCCCTTATTCTTAATAAGTACCGTTTGCTTTTCCATATGCTGTTCTGGTTCAGTTACATTTTAACGATTACCTTCTTTTTTGGCGAATTCCTCAATATCCATAAGATTTTTATCAGGACTTTGATTTCAACATTTTTTAATGCGATAGTGGTTTACCTCAACCTTTATGTTTTGCTCCCCCGCTATTTTGAAAAGAAGAAGTACTGGGAATTCCTTGTCTTTCTCAATGGTGCGGTATTGGCGGTTGTTGTTTTGCGGGCATGGGGCGATACCCTCATTCCCAAGGGAATCGATACGCCAACGTTTATTGATGATTACCTCCTTTCCCTGCCCCATTTCCTTGGGATAGCATTATCGGCCTATGTATTATTGTTGCTTACTTCTTCGGCGAAATTCATCAAGGATTATTTTATGAATATCCAGATGCGCGAGCAGATTTTGCGGATAAAGTACGAATCGGAACTAAGAAACCTTAAAAACCAACTGAACCCGCATTTCCTGTTCAATACGTTGAACAATATTTATTCCTATGCCTATCTGAAATCCGATAAGGCCGGCCCCATGATCCTGATGCTATCGGACATGATGCGCTATGTGTTATATGAATGCGACGACAATAAAGTGCCCATGTCGAAGGAACTCGATTATCTTGGGAATTATATCGAGTTGCAGAAAATGAAAAAGGAGGCCGAACAAAAGATCGGGTTTGAAATTATAGGTGATTTTTCGGACTTGATGATCGAACCCTTGCTTTTCCTGCCCTTGTTCGAGAATGTCTTCAAGCACGGCAACCTCGATGATGTGGAAAATGGCTGGATGAAAGCAAAGTTCGAGTACAATTCGGGAATGGTCATGTTGGATTTAAGCAATTCCTATGTCCCCGGGAAATACCCCAAAACAAAAGATGGCGGTATCGGCTTGAGGAACATAAAAGAACGGCTCAATATACTTTATCCCGGTAAACATGGAATCACGATAGTGGATGAAAGCAATGTCTTTAGCACTTTTATCTATATTGAAGTCGAGAACATGAAGTCAGTGAACAGCGGCCATTTTGCTTTTTTGAAATGAACAGGGCCTTGTTTTATGCTACTGCTGCGAACTTTACAGCAGGTCAAGACGGGATTCTCGGAAAATGAAATTACGATATTATAACTACAATCGCTAATGCTTCAATGCAAGAATAAAATAATCTAAAGTTGAAAAAACCTTGCCCGCTAAAATGGTAGTAGGGCCGTTTTTATTACTTTCGTACTGCAAACCATTACAACCCCTATATATATGAACTGTATCATAGTTGACGACGAAAACCCGGCCATAAGGATATTGAGCAGTTATGTTTCACAAATGCCCGTTCTTAAACTCGTGGATACCTGCGACAATGCCATGAAAGCCATGGACGTCCTTCATCGGAAAACGGTTGACCTGCTTTTCCTCGATATCCATATGCCCGGGATGTCAGGGCTTGATTTCATCCGTTCCCTAAAAACCAAGCCCCTCATAATCCTGGTTACGGCATACCCGCAACATGCCCTCGAAGGTTTTGAACTGGATGTGGTTGACTATCTTTTGAAGCCGGTCTCTTTTGAACGCTTCGTACAAGCAGTGAACAAGGCATTGGAACGTACCGGGAACTTGGGTATTGCGCAGCTTCCGCCTTCTCCCAATGAAATGGAAAAGGAATCAAAGGGATATATGTTCGTGAAGGCCGATTACAAATTGGTGAAAATAATTTTTGACGAAATTGTTTATATCGAAGGTTTAAGGGAATATGTGAGGATACACACCGTGAAGAACGAAAGGATAATCACATTGCAATCCTTGCGCAAGCTGGAAGAAATGCTGCCTGCCAATAAATTTGCCCGTACCCACAAATCCTATATCGTGGCCATCGAGAAAATAGAGGCCATTGTCGGGAACTCCATCGAAATAGGGGAAGGGTTGATCCCAATCGGGAAAAGCTATAAGGAAAGGCTGATGCGGATGTTGACTTAATTTACACCTTATAAATCACCGCATTGATATTCATCCCTGCACCAACTGAAGCAAAAACGAGCGTATCGCCTTTGTTTATTTCATGGGGTTTGAAATCATCTTTTAAAATAAGGTCGAGTAATGTTGGAATTGTTGCAACCGATGAATTCCCCAGCCAGGAAATAGTCATCGGCATTACGTTTTCTGGAAGTTCCTTGATACCGTAAAGCTTATAAAGCCTCGAAAGCATGGCATCGTCCATTTTGCCATTGGCCTGGTGGATCAATACTTTGTTTACTTCCGAAAGCTCGATATTGCATTTGTCGAGGGAATCCTTGATTGTCTGTGGCACGTTTTCGAGTGCATATTGGTACAGCCTGCGGCCGTTCATCTTAAGATAGAGTTCGTCTAGGGTTTCGCTGTCGGCTTTGTACGATTTGCCCATGTACAGCATTTTTGAAAAGACCAGGGTGTCCGAACGTGTTTTGTGTGCCAATATCCCAATGGGTGTTTCACTTTCTTTGGCTTCGAGGATGGTGGCTCCGGCACCGTCGGCATAAATCATGCTGTCCCTGTCGTGCGGATCGGAAATACGGGACAAAATATCGGCCCCGATTACCAGGATTTTTTTTGCGTCCCCTGATTTAATGAAATAATCGGCCTGGATAATCCCCTGCAACCATCCCGGGCATCCAAAGGGCAGATCATAGGCAACGGTGTATGGGTTCTTGATTTCCAGTTTGTGTTTTACGCGGGCGGCAAGGCTGGGGACAATGTCCAATTGTTTGTTCCCATGTGCGATTTCACCAAAATTATGGGCGACGATTATGTAGTCGAGTTCCTCTTTGTCAATGTTGGCCGACTTAATGGCTTCGAGGGCCGAAAAATAAGCAATATCGGAAGTGACCAGGTCTTCGGTCACATATCTCCTTTCGGCAATAGTCGTAATCTCCAGGAACTTTTCGATGATCTCCTCGTTCGTTTTGTCAATCTTTCTCCCATCGGACTCATAAAATTCATTCGTGAGGAAATTTTCGTTTTTTATGGCCCTGGTTGGGATATACCTTCCCGTTCCCGTAACTATACTGTATATATTCTTGTTCATATTTGCTATTTCACATATTCATTTTTCTGCTGTTTGCAGTCTTTTTCAAAACCAAAAAGAGTTTTGAAAAAGTTTACAAAAGTAAGTCTTTTTAATTGATGGGTAAAAAGTTCATAAAATTAACTTTAAACCCATAGGTGAAAAAGGCTTTCACCCTTAAAGATGAAAGCCTTGCTTGTTTTCGATTTGTGAAAAACGATTGAAAAATTGTTCTTACCGAATATGCACTTTGCCGGTTTTTATCCCTTCTGTTCCAATTACCTGCACCACATAATAACCTTCTAAGGCATTGATTTGAATGCTGTTCAGGCCTTCGGTAATCCGTGAAGATGCAATTTCCTTTCCTACAAGGTCATATGCCTTCATCGTACCTGTAAATCCTGTTGGGGTATTTATTTTCACTGTTTTTCCCCAACTGTAAATCCGGATGTTCCCCATGTGCCCGGCTGGATTTTCTATGCCCAATGGATTTGAAAAATGGATAACAAACCGGTCGCGCAAATCCAGGGCCGAAGCCTGAAATGTATAGTCAGGTGTTTCCCTTAAATCCTGTAAAATGCCATCCTGCTTGTCTTCGAGAAAGATGGGGAGGTCAACGGGGAAACTTTCCATACCTGAAATGTTCAGTATAAACTTACCGTCGTTTCCCGCCGAGAAATCCACAGGGATGCTTTCATGGATTTCCTCTGGATTCATAAAGTTAACGGCTTGCTTCAGGTTTCCGTTCACCGAATAGATTTTTGGAGATGGAACTTCTGAGAATAATTTATAGGCATCCATATCATTATCGAAACCATCACTTGCATTTTCATTGAAAGCGATGATGCACTCATCGGAATAGGTTTCATTGTTTACCATTAACCTCAACATGTTCTCTTCGATATTATCCCCTTCTTTATAAAACTCGGTGGATGGGCTTGCCACACGTTGCAAAGCGGGGATTGTGAGGCTGTATGAAGGCTGGCTTGCAATCGTGTCGCTGGTCCTTACCCAGAACCCCTGAGTTGCGGCAATGTGGCCATCGGTTTTTCCGTTTGTGCCGATATTCCCATTGTAATTCCAGGTTTTGTAATTCCCTGCCCCGGCATCAAATAAATAAATGGTGGAACCTACATTGTTGATGGCCCAGGAAGCGTCCCCGTTCCAGTCAACCACGCAGGGAAATGGGTTCCCCAGCAGGTTCCATCCCGAATTATTGGTTGCGGGGGTAACCGTAAGCGTTACGTTCACGTCCGTTTTATTGGAAGTGCCGTTTAAACTGACCACATCAGCTGCTACGGCCACCGACCAGACAAAATATCCTTCGCCCACATTTAATGGAGTGGTTATCTGCCAGGGATTGGACAAAACATTAGTTGGCTCGTCATATGAATACAAATACATGTTTATGTAAGAACCAATGGTTTCATTGCTTACCGGAGAGGAAATAATATGCCATTCGTTTTTTTCAAGGTATTGTTGCACATTTAATTCCCCGCCACCTGTAAACGCAAGATTGCCTTTTTCGAGAAGTGAAGGCGAATAATTCTGATTGTCTTGAAGAGTAAGGTCACCTCCTCCGGCAACCTTTAGGGTGGTACTGGTGTTGATAGTGACATTTGTACCGGGTTTAACTTTTATTCCCTGTCCGTAACTGACTTGCAACATGGAAACCAGGAATATTACCGTATATACTAATTTCGATATTTTCATTTTATTGGCTTTTAAATCAACAATAACAATATTTGATCAATAACCGATAAGCCGATTACTTATCAGCTTTCAGTTTGTTGATTTCCTTTTGAAGCGCAATGTTTATTGCTTCAAGCTCCCCGACTTTCCCGTTCAGTTCCTGAATTGCTTTGGTAAGGACAGGGAGTATGGCGGATATGTTGACGCTGGTACTTGTAACCGCTTCCGGTTTTTCATCCTTTGGGTCGGGAGGGATTACAGTCTCCTTAACAAGTTCCGGGGCACTGGTTTTCATGGCTTCGGCATCAAAAGCGTAAGAAACTTCATTTTGGCCATTGATAAATGAAACAGCTTTAAATGTATTTACTATTTCAGAAGCATTAATAAGGGGAGCGGCACTTTTAGCGTGCAAAACCGAACCATTCTGATAAATTGAACCGTTCACATTTGTGTTGCCATTGAAGTAACCGGCCCAATACCCACCTGTTCCCGGCGAAGAATTTGAAGCATTCGCATAAATCGCATAATTCCAGTCACCGGTCGTGTTGTCTTGATTTGCAACCGTATAAACCCCGAAATTCCAACTCCCCCCGCTAAAACCATTTGAGTAGAGTCCCACATTGAAAAAGTCGGCATTGTCAGCTTCAAAAAGGCCACCATAGTTTAAGCCTGCGCTGTTCGTGTTTATATCGATTGACATTCCCTGGATGCCATAATTGTATTTGGCATTTTTGGCAAAGCCCGAAATCCCCATATTGTACGAGTCGGGGTTTGAGCCATACGATATGCCCTCAAATGCCCGGTTTGTGCCACCTGTGCCATTGATAAAGCTGTAAACACCGGCATACTTTGCTGAATTGGTGGAGCCTCCGGTTATTTCAAACACAGCCCCATAGTTTTTGGTATCGGTAACAGATTCAAGAACGTGAAGCCTGTAACTTGGGACAATGTTGTTCAGCCCGACATATCCGGTCGCATAGTCGATATACATTGCGTTTATCCCGCTTCCTTTTACGTGCAGGATGGAGTTTGGCAAGGGGTCGCTGCCGTCTTTGTTAATGGCAACCTGTGTGTAAGCCAATGATGTGCTCAACAAAACGATGGTAATGATAATTGCTTTTTTCATAGGATTGGTTTTATAAAATTAAACTGATTTGGAAATTATCTACAATAATAATAATACTCATGCTCTTAAACAAGATATACCAATAACTTTCACTAAGTATTTTATTGTACAGAAACAACAATTTTCTTTCATTGATGTTCAAAGATTTGTTTTAATTGCTAAAGGGGGCTTCTGTTAATTAACAGAAGCCCCCTAAACAAAATAGATCGGTTTTTCCGATTTATCGATTACTTCACCAATAATCGCAGATTCGGGACAACCGGAATTTTTGAGGGCCTCCAACATAGTGTCAACTTCTTGCGGGGGGGAGGAAATCAACAGGCCACCTGAAGTTTGCGCATCCATCATCAACATTTTATGGTTATAATTAACCGACCTGTCGAAACTGCAATCCTTTTCGGTAAACTCCAGGTTTCTGAAAGCGGCCCCCGGAATGCAGCCCAACTCGATCAGGTCAAGGGTTTTTTCGATTACCGGAACTTGCCCGGTGTTTATTTGTATGGAAACATTACTTCCCAGGGCCATTTTTAGTGCATGTCCTGCCAATCCAAATCCCGTTATGTCCGTAGCGCATTTCACGCCATGGCTTACCATGACTTCAGCGCCTTTGTCGTTCAGCAGTTTCATGGTTTCAAGGGCTTTTTCATAGGTTTCTTTTTCGGCAAGGCCAATTTTCTTTGCCGAAATTATTGCCCCTGTCCCAATGGGTTTCGTAAGGATCAAAACATCCCCGGGCTTAGCGTTCGCATTGGTGATTACTTTATCGGGGTGTACCCAGCCGGTAACTGCGAGGCCGTATTTTGGGATGTCATCGGCGATGGTATGTCCGCCAACGATCACACCTCCACCTTCGGTAACTTTATCATGCCCTCCCCTGAGGATTTCCTTTAAAACCGACATGGGGATATTGGCCGGGAACAAAACCAGGTTCAGGGCCGTAAGCACCTGTCCGCCCATGGCATACACATCGCTCAGGGCATTTGCTGCAGCTATCTGGCCAAAATCATAGGCATCGGAGCAAACCGGGGGGAAAAAATCTGTGGTCAATACAAGTGCATAATCCTCCCTGATTTGATAAACCCCCGCATCATCGTGGGTTTCAATGTCAACGAGGAGGTTTTTGTTCGTTATCTTAGGCAGTTCTGCAAGGGCCTTGTTCAATTTGGCTGCGGGCAATTTCGCAGAGCACCCGCCCTGTTCCACGGTTTTTAATAAATCAAATTTCATTTTAATATAATCTGTTGTTCGTTAATTGCAAAGATACCTTTTGTGCTTGTGAAAAGAATGGTTTACGAATAGTATGTCTGTAAATTAAAAACTTATCATCTTCCCGGTATTTATCGTTGCGTTCAAAATATCATAGGCATTGGAAACCCTTCCAACGGCCACTTCGTCAACTTTTTTGTAATAATCCAGGCATGTTCCACAGGCCAGTAGTTCCACGCCCAGGTTTTCATATTCTTTTAGGATTGGGATTGTTGGCGCATCTTTTAAAACGAGGTCGATCCCCGAATTCAGGAAAATTACTTTTTGGGGCAGCTTCTCCATTTCCTTGAAGGTTTTTAAAAATCCCCCGACCAGCATCTTCCCCAATTCTTCTGCCCCTTCGCCAATCCTGTTTTTGGCGAAGACCAGGATGAAATTATTATCAAGTGGCAAATCAACTTCACAGTATTCGTCCACTTCGGCATTTTCAATTCCCGAACCTTGTTTGTTAACCGTTAGTTCGGTTATGTGGCCGTTTTGGGATTTTGTGACCGGAACCCCATTGTCCCCTAAAAAACGGAGTACGTTTGTTACAGAGGTTGCATTGTCAATAATGATTTTCAAGGATTCCCCTTCTTCGATTCCTTTTAGTGCCTTCTTTGTCTCTATCAATGGCATTGGGCACTGCATGCCTTTTACGTCTATTGTTTTCATATTTGGTTAATGCTTTAGTTTGTTGATAAATACGATGTTAAAATGATCCAATGCTTCAATGATTCAATGATCCAATGCTTCAATGATTCAATGCTTCAATGGTTTCTTCAGATACATTATTTCAATCTTTATTTGGTCATTATCCTGTCAACTCTTTCCCTTTTTTCGTTATCATCACATAAAAAGTTTGTTGATAGACTGTCCCTTCCTCAACAAATATCCCGATAATAAGTTTAACGAATTTTTTGGTACT
>JAJRTT010000446.1 GCA_024278155.1 Bacteroidota bacterium
GACCTGGTGAATGATACCGGCACCGGGTTTCCAGAAACCAATCCCATATTTATTGGAAACGGCAGAGAGGAAATCATAAACTTCGGCATTTGTATGCTTGGCCGTATCCAAATCGTCTTTGGCACCCAACTTGGCCTGAATGAGATGGTCGGCGTGAACAGTAGAAGGAACGGCAACTTTTCTTTTGCCGGCCTGTATAAACTGCAACAACGCCATTTGTGCCGTGGCATCCTGCATGGCCACCCTGTCGGGACGGAAATCAACATAGGATTCACCCCTTGAATATGCTTTCTTTACCACACCTTCATCAAGGTGGGAATAGAGGATTTTTTCGGTGAGGGTCATTGGTTTGCCAACAACTTTACGGGCTGCTTCCACTCTCTCAGCCATGCGTGCATAAACGCCTTTTATCATTTCAATATCAAAAGCCATAATATTATCTTTAAGTTTTTTATAAATATTCGGAATTTAAGCCAGAAATCCGGCAATCAGAAGACCTGCTTTTTTCGGTTTGCAAAAGTAGGGTTTTTAAGGATAAAATGAAAAAGGGGGCTTATCTTTTTATGAACCGCCCCCGGTAATTCCTTCCTCTATCCTCAATGGAAACAATATAAACCCCATTGGCCAGATTCCCACAGTTCAGGAAAAGGGATTTCCCGTTTTCATTTAACTTGGGGATTAGGCTGATTTTTTGCCCGGTGATATTGTTGATTTGAAATTTGTAATTTCCCGATAGCGGAACAGGGATTGAAATCCATGTTTTACCGGAAACGGGATTGGGGTAAAGGGAAAGGTCTTGGATCTCATTTTCCTTGATGGAAGCCGCATTCGTGTATTGGAATTCATGGCTGAAAACTTCGTTGTTATAACTTGCTTCAAATTTCCAAAGGCCATCCTGTTCATCTTTTAAAACCAGGAACCAATAATTCCAGGATGCAACATAGAAAGGAAAAGGGCTTTCCCAAACCCATTGCGAATGGATCGAATTGTCGGGTCGGATAATGGTGATGTTCACGTTATCGCCGGTTGAGAGGTTCCTGAAATAAAGCAGCAGGAATATCGTATCGTTCCCCGAAAATGTTGAAGATTCGTTCAATATTTCCTGTTGGGGACAATCCGGGGTCACGGCAAGGGTGGAGTTGGTCGTGATTTTATTGATGCCCGCATCCAAATAAGGCTTTTGTTCAATCCACAATGATTCGTCAATATCCGGGTTGCAAGAACCCTGATAAGGGTCAACTATATTATCGTTCCCATCGTGTACCTCAAAGTGGAGATGGGGCTGGAATGAAATACCCGAACTTCCCACGACGCCCAAATATTCTCCGGCTATCACTTCTTCTCCCACGAATTTTTCAGTTAGGGAACCGCTCTTTAAGTGCCCGTACCATGTAACATAACCATTGGAGTGCTGGATGAAGACCGCGTTCCAGGGGAGGTCTTCCCCATCGCAATTACGATCGAAATTGCCATCTTGTTTATAAAGGATAATCCCGGGTGCGGCCGCAACTACTTCCACCTCGTCGTTGTCCATTTTGTGCCAGGGGAAAGGCCACAACAGGAAATCGGTCCCCTGGTGGTTGTAGCCGTCCCCTGTATCGTAGGTCAGTTCACCGCAATTGTAATCTTTTAGTTCATTTGGATATAAAGTGTCATGGTCGGTATAGCTCGAAACCGTATAAGACCCCGGGTCATTAAAGCCATCCTTTGCCTTGATAGGGAAATCGAGCAAGATTGCCTCGGGGGAATATTTGGGGTTGAGGATTCCTTCCTGAATAAGTTTTTGCCTGTTTTTGTCAATCTGTTTTTTTATTTCCAATCGTTGTGGAGGGTTTAAACAATTTTCTGTGGAGTTGCCAATCTTTCCAAAATGTATTTCATTTATGATAAGGTTACCTGAAAAATGATTTTGACTTTGTAAAGCGGAAATGCTTATGAACATTGAAATAATAAGTAGGAATCTCATATCATCGAAGAAATTGTTGTTAGCTTCGGCAAATATGTGAATTTATTGTTTTATCCCAAAGGAATCTTTGGAATATTTGCATCGAAATTCAGAATTTCTTGCCAATCTGTATTATTGGCCTTGGCAAACGCCGACTTACCCAATCGTTGTTTGAGAACAAGGGCTTGTCATCGTAGATGTTCTGGGAGATTCCAAAACCGATATCGAGAAACCATTTTTTATCTTTTGATAGATTGAATTTTTTCCCAATGGAAGCCCCAATCCCATAATAATACAGGCTGTGCCTGAAGTTATTGTCGTGCACATGGGTTTGGAACATAATCGACAAATACCCACTGAACCAAATATTGTTCAGCCCTTTTTTCTTGGAGATAGTAAAATATTAATATGCCGGGAATAAGCCAACATTATGGTACAAACCCATTTCATCGAAAAACAAAAAGTAAAAACTGCTGATCCCTAATGTGCCATGTTTGGAAATATGCCTTTCATAACCTAATGAAACGCCTGTGATGAAAAATATGGGCGGAACAACATAAAAAGACCCTTTAACGGAATTTTTATATTGCGGATTATTTAGTGTGTCTGTTGCAGGACTTTGTGAAAACGCAACGTGGACTAATAATAAGGCTGTAATCAAGTAAAGGCAGGCTTTCATGGTACTCATTAAACTAATTTACCGATGGATTAAAAAATGCTCTTCAATTTCAAAAAACCTCCGGTACAAATGTTTGTTCCGACATGGGCGGGCGAACATAGCCCATGCGTTTTTGTCTTTCAGGCAGTTCGATTCGTTCAGGTTCGATATATTCATAAGGTATCAGGCTCAACAAATGGGTGATGACATTCAGGCGTGCCCGTTTTTTATCATCGGCATTTACCACGTACCAGGGTGACTGCTTTGTGTCGGTGTAAGAAAACATTTCGTCTTTGGCTTTTGAGTACTCTTCCCATTTGGAATAGGAACGCAAATCGACATCGGAAAACTTCCAACGTTTGGTGGGGTCGGTAAGGCGTGACCGGAAACGTTTTTCCTGCTCTTTGTCGCTTACGGAAAACCAGTATTTGATCAGGATGATGCCCGAGCGGATCAACATCCTCTCATAGTTTGGACAGGAGCGCAAAAATTCCCAGTACTCTTCATCGGTACAAAAATTCATTACCCGTTCAACGACCGGGCGGTTGTACCAGCTACGGTCGAGCAAGACCATTTCACCACTTGCGGGCAAATGGGAAACATAACGTTGGAAATACCATTGGCTCCGTTCTTTTTCGGTGGGTTTGGGAAGGGCAACGATCCGGCAAATCCGGGGGTTGAGTTTCTCGGTAATCCGTTTTATCGTCCCCCCTTTTCCGGCAGCATCCCGCCCTTCAAAAATAACAACCACTTTCAAGCCGGTGTTTTTGATCCATTCCTGGAGCTTTACCAGCTCTATCTGTAACCGGACCAGTTCTTTTTCATATTCCTTGGTGGATATTTTCTTTATGTGGTTTTCATTGCTGTCTTCTTTCATAGTACAGGTTTTCAAAGTTCATGTGCAAATATAAATAATAATCTTGCTTGAAACATTTATTATTGATCCAAAATTTCCCTGACCCCTTCACCGGCTCTGGCTATATGGAAATCAGCTTTCAGGCCAGTTCTTTCGAAATAGTTTTTCCCTGTTGTCTCCTCGAATTCCTGAATGCTCTCCTTTTTTACAAGGCTGACCGTGCAGCCACCAAACCCACCGCCGGTCATCCTGGACCCCAATACGCCTTTTACCTTTGAAGCCTCGTCCACCAATACATCGAGTTCATCACAGGAAACCTCGAAATCGTCCTTCAATGAATAATGGGACTGGAACATCAGTTTTCCAAATTTATTTAGGTCGTTCCCCTTTAATGCCTTTACGGCATCCATTGTCCTCTGGTTCTCATAAATCACATGGTTTGCCCTTTTCCTTCCGACAGTATCGCTAATTTTATTTTTAATGGATTCAAA
>JAJRTT010000447.1 GCA_024278155.1 Bacteroidota bacterium
ACCTTGTTCCTGCAAATCCTTTCCAACCTTGCAAACGATTATGGCGACTCAAAGTATGGTGTGGACAACACCGACAGGAAAGGGCCGCAAAGGGCTGTCCAAAGCGGTGAAATTTCCCCAATAAACATGAAACGGGTCGTAATAGGTTTTATGATATTGTCCTTCATTAGCGGTGTTTGGCTGATATATGAAGGGACCAAAGGGATTTCGTTCACAACGGTTTTGGTTTTTCTCGTTCTTGGCCTGGGTGCAATTGCGGCAGCCGTTAAATATACCATTGGCGACCACCCATATGGTTATTCCGGTTTTGGCGATTTGTTTGTCTTTCTGTTTTTTGGGCTTACCGGCGTAATCGGAACTTACTTCCTCAACACGCATACCTTTAAGTGGGAAATATTGTTGCCCGCTTCGGCTGCCGGTTTCCTGAGCACCGCCGTCCTGAACCTCAACAATATGCGCGACCGGGAAAACGATAAAAACTCGGGGAAAAATACCCTTGTCGTGAAAATAGGTGTCGAAAAGGCCCGCTGGTACCATTTGTTTCTTTTGTTGGGTTCTGTTGTTGCCGGACTTGCTTATATGCTCCTGAATTATCACTCCCCCTTCCAAATGTTGTTTTTATTGACCATTCCTTTGCTTTGGATAAATGCATCAGCGGTTTTCAGGAATACCATTCCCGAAGAACTCGACCCTTACCTGAAAAAGTTGGCCATTACCAGTTTATTGTTTTCTTTGGCTTTTGGGATTGGGCTATTGTTTTAGATAGGATTCCGCTATACTGCTTTTTTTGAATCTTGTTCTCTACCATGTTAATTATCATAGGGCTTGTCGCTCCTTTTTCATTATTTTTACTTATCTTCGTTGCAACTAATTAAGTTGGAAAACCTTGTTCTGGATTATGAAAAATTATCATCTACCGCTTTTATGTGCAATACTGTTTCTTCAAATTTCGTCAATATCATCCCAGCCTTTTATATCCAAAGCAAAAGATATATCCTTGTTGTTTGGCGATATTAATCGATTCTCCTTTGGGGAAGCCGCTTTTATGGATGTGGGTGCCATTTCGGGGAACAAGGCTATTGTCGTTTACCGCGATTGGGGCAACCTGGGTTTTGGGACAGCGAAGATCGGGGCATTTAGCGATGACAAAATCACATTTGGCGATTCGGTTGTTTTTTCGGCATCAAATACTTTCCTGCCAAAAACAAAAACCGTGAACGATTCTGTTTTCCTTGTTGTTTACCGTGATATGGACCAATCGGGCAAAGGGGTTATTGTTAAAGGCATATTGGCAAACAACAGCATCGTTTTTGGCCAGTCGCTCCCATTTAGCAGTGCCATGATCTCCTCTACTTCTTTGATAATGATGGACAGCATTTCTTTCCTGATTGCCTATAAAGACAATGGGAACAATGGCTTTGGGACAACCCGCAGCGGAAACCTTGAAGAAGGGGAAATCATTTTGGGACAGGAATATGTTTTTAATGAAGCCACATCCTACGAAAATGTGCTTATGCGTTTATCCGATACCACATTCCTGATTTCGTACCGCGATGCGGGAAATGGGGAAGCCGGCACATTAAAAATCGGTGAGATTATTAACGGCAATATTGTTTTTAACGAAGCTGCTGTTTTTTCACCTTCGCCGGCATGGGATATCTCCGTGGCAAAATCAAACCCGGACAGGTTTATCATTTCCTACTCGAATAACAATGAAACCGGGGAAAGCATTTTGGGGGAAATTGAAAATGGGCTGGTGTCTTTTTCCGATCCCATGGTTTTTAGCGAAACCGAAATCAGTGGCACTTCCACAATTGCCATCAACGATTCGGTTTCCGTGGTTTCTTACTCCGATGAATTTAATAACGGGACAGGAGTTTCTGTTTTGGCAAAAACGGTTTCAGGTGAAACAACATTTGGCGAACCGGTTGTTTTTAACAATGAAGGTTCTTACACCCTGAATGGGGTCCTTCTTTCCGATTCAAGTTTCCTTTTGGTGTTCAGGGACGAAGGAAATGAATTCTCCGGTTCGGCCATTATCGGCAAAATTGGTTTCGATACTTCAACAGGTATTGCCCAAAATAAAAACAGATTGCCCCATATATATCCAAACCCGTCCAACGGCCTGGTCTATCTTGAAGGGGAAGGTATCCTAAAAATAGAATTAACAGATTTGAACGGGCAAATAATTTCAGTTTTTTCAACCAATGAAAACCTGATTGATTTAAGGGGAATGGACAAGGGCATTTATTTTTTGAAAATTTACGGGAATGGGATTTTTAGTACAGGGAAATTAATTATTCAATAAAAACCGAATTATGAAACAAAAATTACATAAATCCATTATTGTTGTCCTAACATTGTTCGTGGCCCACCTTGCCTGTTCTCAGGACAAACATATCCTTGACAGCCTCAAAAACATGATCAATATTACTCCTGAAAATGACACCCTTAAACCAAGGTACATCAACGATTTGGTTTGGCGGATAAAATTCAGCGACCCAGATACCTCGTTGATATTATTGGATCAATCGGAGGAATTGTCGAAAAAACTGGATTTTGCCGACGGACTTGGGAACTCATACAACATGCGGGCAATTATTTATACTGTACAGGGAAAATTTGATACGGCATTGATATATTATAACCTTGCTATCGAACAATTTGAAAGGATAAACGATCCGCACGGTGTGGCTTTTTGTGTGGGGAACATAGCCGTTATGTTCAACTTTCAAAGCAATTTCGACAGTTCGATGTTTTATAACCTGAAGGCATTGAAAATCAGGAAGGAGAACGGCCTCGACAAAGAAGTGGCCAAATCGAATATCAATATCGGGGTAATTTATTTTGAAAAGGGATATTATGAAACATCCTTGAAATACTATCTCGATGCCCTGGATTTTTATGAAAACATGCCCGATAAAGTTGATATCGATTTTACGTATCTCGCTTCAGTTTACAGCAATCTTGGCAATGTCTATCAGGAATTGGCTGAATATGACAAAGCCAAACCTTTTTATCTAAAAGCTTTGGGACTCTATACTGAATTTGGCGATAGCCGGGAATTGTCCAATATCCATAATAATTTGGGGGATATTGAAAAAGCAAACGGGAAAAATGAAATTGCATTGGAACACTACAACAAAGCATATTCATTGGCAAAAGAAATTAACGATAAACAAGAGGTATTGATTTCTTGTGCCAATTTATCATCATTTTATGTCGAAATGCAAAAGTATGACAGTGCCCGTTTTTATATTCATGAGGGCTTAAAATACGGGAAAGAAATAAATGACAAAAAACACACGGTCAGGCTCTACATCAGTTTGGGAAATATCTTAAAACAGCAGGGATTGCCGCACAAAGCAATCGGGGAATTCAACAAGGCCCTGTCATTGTCCAATGAAGCAGGTATCATTAAAAACAAAGGGGAAATTTACATTGCTTTGTCAGAAATATATTC
>JAJRTT010000448.1 GCA_024278155.1 Bacteroidota bacterium
ATATTTTAGGACGGGTCAAATGCGCCACAACGGTTTGTGTATGAAGCGTTGGGCATTTTTAAACACCAATCCTATTAGTGTTGCTAGCAAAGTTGAAATAAATTGTGTAATTTCAAGTTTCCTTCCCCTCTTTCGTATAACTAACAGAAATATTAAACTAACTACACTTAAAACTAACAGAATCAATAAATTACTCATTACATCGTTTGTAATACATCAATAGTTAACAATTTTATCATTTTTTTAATAATCTAAAAGTACCTTCTCCTTCTTCGGTTCGTAAATTTAAGAAGTAAACACCACTATTGTATTCAGATACATTTACTGTAAATATAGAAGTAGAACCACCCAGGTTCCTGTTTCCTTTTTCAATAATTCTTCCTGAAATATCTGTTAAAGTATAATTAATTAACTCTTTGTTTTGTGAATTTATACTAATATTAAAAACATTTGAAGAAGGATTAGGGTATATATTAACATCAAGATTTAAACCTATTTCATTTATACCAACCGATGACCTTGTACCTTTGAAAATACTTCCATTTGCACCAACAGCCCAAGCATTTATTGTATCTGGTGCGTGAACAACACCTAGTAATAAATTTGGAATGCTGTCTGGGCTTGCCGACCAATTATCACCATTATCAATAGTGTGATAAACAAGGGTGTAGTTTATACTTGCTATTGTTTTGGAAGCACAAAACATTCCGTTATTTTCGTTTGAGAATGATATTGCTCTAATTGTTAAATCTTCACCAATTTCAAAATTTAAATTCCAATTATCGGTAGGTAGTGTTCCTGTTTTTCTTAGTAGGTTACCTTTTGTACCACCTGCAAAACCAACGTGTGAATTGCTAAATTCAATAGAGTGAAATTCATCATTGTTTACAAACGTGTTTATTGCTGAAATATCCCAATTTATTGGTGAGTTGCTTAAATTTCTGTAAAACACATCTGCGCCTCGTGTACCTACTCCTGTAATTCTTGATCCTCCTACATAAGCAGTAGTGTCAGAAGTTACTGAAATTGCTCTGTTTCGCGGACTTGAAACAGTATTTGTATATGTTTCATTTACCCAAGTATTACCACCATCAACAGTTCTGTATATGCTATCGTAAGTTACTACCCATCCTATATTGACATCAAAAAAAGCAATATCAAACATTTGGTTTGATGTTATACTATTAGCAGGAAGGTCTATCCAAGTTGCACCTCCATCGGTTGTTTTAAGCATTGTTCTAATTGTTGATCCTCCAACAGCCCAGCCTGTACTAGCATCGATAAAAAATACAGCACGTATTTCTTGTGTTGCACTACTTGTTTGTGTTGACCAGGTTTGACCACCGTTAGTAGTGTTTAGTATTGTTCCGCTATTTCCAACAGCCCAACCTGTTTGGCTATTTGCAAAAAACACATCGTTCAACATTTCTGTTACACCACTATTTTGGGATGTCCAGTTAAAATTTTGTGCAAATATTGCACTGCTAAGAAATAGCATCATTGAAATTGTAAAAATTTTCATAATAAATTATTTAAATAATGAGCATTGTTAATTTTTAGTTCTATCAAGAAATATATGCTCTTTAATATTCCTTGATATATCTTATTAAAAGTTACAACTTTTTCCTAAGTTACTAGCGTTCTGTTTTATGTGCCCTAACGGCTTGTATAAGAATAGTAGCCGATTTCGGAAGTGTAATTTTTCAATTTACTACTAATTTTTATGCGGGCTACAATATTCATATTTACTATTATCTCGGCTATTATTTTTATACTTTGTTATGCTTTCGCCCTTTTTCATTTTTATTAATCTGTCAGCCAATTTAATGCTTCTTGAGTTATTTCGTTATACCAATCAATCTCGTTATTTGTTGAATTTGCTAATTCATTTGAACGTTCAAAAAATCGCTGAATATGTTTCGGTTGTGGAACATAACTTGCATTGTGTGAGTCTTCAACCATTTTTATAAATACTTTCAAAGGTAATGGAATGATTGTGGAAGTCCCTCCATAATAACTAATGCTTATTTTATGTAAAGCGTAAAAATGAGCAATACAAGCATCATTAATATTTGGTGCTATAAATAAACAGTAAGCTGGTTTATTGGTTTCTCGTTTCACTTTAGCAAGATGTCGTGTGACGGGTTCGCCCTCTGTTTCATACTGCCTTTTTCCACCTTGCATTGTAACTTCAACAGTTAATCCAAAATCGTCATAATCACACACAATGTCAGCCATATTTCCCTGAGCAGAGGACATTGGATTTCCAAAGTCGTCAAACTTTAAATTTGCTTTGATGTTACCACCATCTAACATTGTCATTGCACGCCAAGCATTCCATTCCAACATTAATGGCGTGTCGTATAAGGAATTATCAAGTATTTGGTCAAAAGTAGTGTTGATGTCTTCAAATAGACGATAATCCTTTATGGCTGCTACTTGGTCTGTAATAAATTGCTCTTTTCTCTTTTCTAATTCGTCCGCTAAAATGTTTTTAAGGTTTTTCAGACTAATTGAGTCGTCAATATGGATGTTGGGAAATTCTGCTTGTATTTTACTTTCAAGCAAATCTCGATTATCGGTTAGAAGTGTTGGAAGTTCCGCATTCCCTAAGTATTCGACATAAAGTTTTTCGTTTTCTACAAAGCAAGGTTCTCTGTCTGTTTTTTTTAAAAAATAATCCACTTCTTCCATCTTTTCTGGTGCAATGGATAGCGATTTACCAATATGAGAAATATTCACTAATCCTGTTGCTCTCAAATAACGAACACAGGCATCTGCATAATCTCTAAGGTTTGAAGACTGTGTTTTTAAAAATTTGGAAATTGAAGCGTCTTTTGTTTCTCTTGTTTTAGTTTCGCCCGATTGAATACGGTCTGAAAAGATTTGTTGTAGTTCGAATTGTAAGTAATCTTTGTAGAATTTCTTATAATTCCCTTTATTTTGAGCTTTTTCAATTCTGAATTGATCAATTTTGGAAACTATAATATCAAAATGACGATAATCCGTTAATTGAAGTCCAAACAACCTTAGCTCATCAAATTTCAATGACCCGAAATGGCGGATTAAACGAAAAAGCTCAAGATAAGGCTTTACCCAAAATTCAGCTGCTTTGTCCGTTGGTTTATGAAAAGGTGAGGGAACTTGAAACTTGAGCAATTGTCTTAAAAACATTTCCTCTTTTCTTTTGGAAGTAACTAATTCTGTTCCTGCTTCTGTAAGGTTTATAGTAGGCGAAAGAGAAACAAACCCAAGAGCTTTTGGTGCTCTGTTTATTCTATCTCTTGCACTAAATGCAGGGTCTTTGGCACCTTCTCCATTAAAGAAATTTTCTTCTTTCAAGAGCTCCATAAAGGCACGTTGTGTATCCGTACTCCATTTCTGACCTGCGAAATGAGTGTTTAATAACTCAATTTCTGGAATCATTTTAGCGGGTGTTCTCGGGGATGTTGTTACAAATATTACTTTACTGTCTATTCTTGCCATATGATTTTATAGTGCTAATTCTTCTTGAAACACAATTTTTGGAAAGCGTTTTTCTGCTTCATTTCCGTAATTTGAAATCAGAATATGATTTGCCGCAGATTTAAATCTATTTCTGATATTTACAGCATATGATTTTCCATATTCATCTACAATCATATCTCCGTATAATTTCTCTGTTAATGGTGTTCTACCAATTACCATTAATGCTTTACATTTTAAATTGCGAAATTTTGTGGCTAATTCAATATGATTTTTTTCATTAAATCCATCTTTATATTCTGCATTACCATAATCAGAAAATACACAATCGTAGGGTGGGTCTAAAAACATAAAATCATCTTTTTTTGCCATTTCAAATATATTTTTATAGTCGAGATTGTATATCTCTGTATTTGAGAGTAATCTACTATGAGAAGCGGTAACTAATGTAGTGTTAAGATTAGCGTATCGACCATATGGTACATTGAATTCACCTTTAGCATTATATCTAATCATTCCCGAATATGCCGTTTTGTTTATAAAAAAATATAAAAGAGCTTCTGAATACTTTTTTTCAGAAAGGTCATTAAACATTTCCCGTATTTGATAATAGAGGGTTTCATTATTGTCTTTTACTCGTTTTTCAGGCGTTAATTTTTTAAGTTCCTCAAACTGTTTTCGATTTACACTATAAATTTCTCCGATTTCATTTAGTTCCTTTTGTAAATTATCGAAATTATTTTTAACACCAAGATAAAAATCCATTAGTTTGGAATTAATATCGTTGATAACAGCTTTTTTAGGTTCTAAATGGAAATACAAAGCACCACCGCCAAAAAAAGGTTCAATATATTTTCCTTCATATTTTGGAATATGTTTTAGGATATGAGGTATTTCCCTTGATTTCCCTCCTCTGTATTTGACTAATGGTTTCATATTTTGGCTTTTTTTCGTTTGTACGTTATAATATTTTCAGCAACTACGTTTAAAATCAGCGAAGCATCATCTTCATCTGCGATAATTTCATAAACCTTGTCTGCCGACCAAAGTCTAATAAGTTCTTTTTCATCAAAGTCCAATAACTCTGCAATTGTATTGACTTGCTCTCGTTTAGCACGTCTCTCGCCTTTTTCAATTTTACAATATGTTGCGGTATCAATTTCTAAAGCAGCAGCAAGCTGTCTCTGAGGCATTTGTTTTGCTTCCCTAAGTTTCTTTAATTTATTACCTAATAGTATTGACATATTTTCGTCTTGACATTATTTGGCAAATATAAAGATAATAAATCAATTTCTTGAAATTCTAAGCATTATTTTTTTGCAGTAACGGTTTTTTCGGGTGAAGCATAACGTTGTTATAAAATCAATATTGACCATATTTCCGTATTGACCAAAGACAAAAAGGTATGTTTCTATTTCCTAAGTGAATGTATAGCGTACAATTCCTAGGCTATTATTTATACTAACCCTATTTTAGGAAATCCCCTTCCCCTGCCAATTTATCGATTTCGCTCATTTTAAAACGTACGCTTTTGATATAGGGTTTTTCGCCTTTGTCCCAGTGGCCATAGGTGGCGGCGATAAAGGTTCCGTCTGGCAGGAGTTCCAGACCGGGATAGCCGCAATCAAAGAAATCCACATTGTCCAACAAGCGGATGCGGTACTGGCCCTCCCTTTGGTTTTTAATGTCGTCGTAAGTGCCGACCCAGGCCACAAAATCTCCTTTTGTTGGGGTGAGTTCGGCCATGTCGCGGAACAGGGCGATGATCCTTCCATCGGGCGTGTATTTTAATTGGTGGCGGTCGCCGGTGAGGCTTGCCGGCAATTCCACAGGCTCGGTCCAGGTTTTCCCTTCGTCATCGCTGAAAATGACCATGGAGTTGTAAACCCGGGTGTTTTCCCTTAGCAGCATGGCTATCTGGTTTCCGTCAGGTGAGCGGATAATGCCCGATTCACAAAGGAAGGCAGATTTATGGTGAACAACGATTTCCGGTTCGCCCCAATGCAAACCACCATCCGTTGAAACGGTTTGGTAAACATTGAACTCGTTTATATTCCTGCCATCCATCGTATAATACCTTCCGTTATCATGGAAAAAGGCCATAAGGTTTCCATTTTTCAAGCGGATCATATCGCTCATTGCGACAATCCCCCCAAAATTGAAAATCGGTTCCAAGGGTGTCCATGTTACCCCTTCATTTTCCGAAACCGCCATCCGGATTGGGTAGCGCCCGGAAAACATAAGGATCCGTTTTTTCCCTAAGCTGTCCACGGTTCGGTAAAGCGTTGGTACTTCAAGCGAACCGCTCCAGTTTTCAGGAACCGGCAAACGATCGCTCCAGGTAAGTCCGGCATCCATACTTTTTTTCATCACAACGGCTCCGATGCCGTGCCCTTTCGGATAAACCACGTACATGGTTTTGTTGTCGTCGAGCAAAACGGTAGTTGGGTGGCCGAGATATTGCCCGGCTTCCTTGTCGATTGTGACCTGGCGGGAAGTGTCTTTTGAAAGGTCGATGATGGGGATCGTGTACTTTTTTGGCATTTTGGGAACTTCCAACAAATTGCCCCAAACGGAAAACCCTTTTAATTCAAAAAGTGCATTTCCCGGTTTGACCCCTGTTTCCCCTACAAGCTTTTCCCTGGAATAAACTATTGCGAGTGTATCCCTGTTCAGGCAAAGGCTTATTTTGTCAGCGTTCCTGAAAATCCTCAATGTGCTCCATGCGCTTCCTGGTTTGAAAATACCTGGATTTTCAATTATTGTATTTTTATATCCTGAAATCATGCCTTTTAGCAAAATACTTTGGGATGTGCTGTCGAACCCGATTTCGGAATCGCCAAAAACAATTTCAGGAATTGAGCTGTTGAAGGCCTTGACCCTGAATTCCATTTCCATTTCAAAATCACCCCCGGAAGGCATATAATTTCCGTAGAAGTCGTTGAGGTTGCCGCTTATTTCAAGAAAACCTTTTTTCGTTCCGGGCAAATTGCCCGGTGAATGTGCCGAAAGGATTTCCCCGTCGGTTACAATCTTTTTCATCTGAACGGTTTCCCCGGCATCAATGATAAGCAGAGGAAAAAGGGTTTTGGCGATTCTTTCAAGGCCCGGATTGTTGGGGTGGATGCCATCAACGAGCCATTCATCCAGGTCTTGCCCGGAATTTTCGGCCAGTTCCCAATAATTGAAATTGTCCGCTACCAGGATTTTGTGGTTTTCGGCTATTTCGCGGCAAGCAGACACATAAGGTTTGATAAAATGGTTTTTCCCTTCGGTTAAATAAGGTCTGTATTCCCCGGCAGGGAAACTTCCAGGGGGAATGGGCGTCATTAAAACAACTTCTATGTTTTCATCATGTAATTGAAAGATGATATTCCCGGTTTTTCGTTTGAAAACCTCAAGGGCGACACGTGGTTCGTTTTTCCCTTTCGGGACAAAAGCATCGTTATTGCCGATCATCAACAAAACGATATCCGGTTTTTGGGCAATCACACCCGGTAGATTGTCGAGTATGGAAACGGAAGTTGCCGAAGCAATGCTATTGTTGGCAATATTGGCTTTGATATGGTGTTTTGAAAGAAAGGCTTCGAGTAAACCGTTAAAATATCCCGGGTTGTTTTTATCAATGATCAAATCGGAAACGACAATGATTTTAATGGCTTGGTTCCCCCGGTGTGCCTTTGGGGCAAAGGCTAATAACAGGGCAGCGATTGTTAAAATGGAAAGGTTCCTTATCTGTTTCATAAACGCACTTTTGGCACTTTGAACCCCAGCAATGGCCCATAGGTGTCAGCATTATTAAAAAAGTGGCAGGGCCGTAATACATTTGTAGTCAAATTAACCGCCCAAAAGATAGGTGCAGCGCACCGAAACATTTTTCGTGAGGAGCCCTGACCTGTTTTGGTGCGCTGCACCTGTTAATCCCATTTAATACATATCGAAATGGTAAGCTATCCCCAACCCAATATAAAAGTTGTTGATGGGGAAATCCGTCTCTTTGGTCACCACGGTAATTTCATCGTTCACCAGGATTTCATCAGTTGTTTCAAAGGTTGCATTTGTCCCGGTATATTCGGCAGTAAGGCGGATCACATAACTGTTTTGGAGTGCATACCTGATCCCGCCCCCAACAGTGAACCCCAAATTAGGGGATGCTTTTTTTATCCTTTTGGTCGAATAAAGTTGATCTTCCTTGTGGAATATCTGGAGTTGGCTCCCCGGTGCAAAAACAAAACTGAATCCAGCCAAAGCCCTGAGGTCAAAATTAAACCTGCCCGCATGAAAAGTGCCGTGGGGACCAACCATTACATTCACCAACCGCCATACTCCGAGGTCGAATTTTATCTCGGTGCTGTCGGGAAGTTCAAGGTCGGGGTATTTATCCTTGATGCTTGCCACCACATCATCTTTGTATTTGCTTTTGTCGATATTGGCATTGATAAACGTAACGGAACCGCCAATGCCGAGGTAGTCATCCGGGAACCAGGCGCCATCGAAGCCAAAAAGAAACCCGCCTGTCCCATAACCTGCCCCTTCCTGTGCAAAGTCATTGCTGGCAAAATCGCCCTGTGGCATCACATACCCAAAGGACAGTCCCATGAAACTTTCATTTTGGCTGAGAAGCTTATTTGAGAATAAAAAAAGAATAAAGCTAAATATGATTATACCTCTTTTCATAGTAGTTGTTTTTTAATGGGACAAGGGATGCCTTGCCTTTATTTTGCCGTAAAATTAATAATTATTATGGCTTTGCCCTGAAAAAATATTTATACTGATGGAAGTCCGTATTGCAAGGTCTCGTTCAGCCGAGGCAAACCCCCCAATCCCAAACATAATCTAAAATACCTTAAAATACCATAAACCCCTTTTTCAGAAAACCGTCAATCCTTACCTTTGTATTTGAAATAGCCCTGAACCATTGTTTGGGGCAATAAAATCGTTGATCACCGTTATTACATCAATCAATAATTTACCGAAATTGAGTTCTCATGTTTTATTCCTTAACCTTAAAAAAAAACTGTATGAAAAAAGCAATGGTATTTATCGTGGCCAACCTGATTGTCGTTTCATTCATGGGGCAATCGAATATTAACAACGAAACCTATAAGCCGGAAAACCGCAAACTTTCAAAGTTTTTCCAAAAGGGGCATCGTACAGGTGAAGTGGCAGACCTTAACCATCAATTGAAACCAAA
>JAJRTT010000449.1 GCA_024278155.1 Bacteroidota bacterium
ATATTCTGCCAACGACCAACGGAAGTCCGTATGGAAAATACACGAGTATTATAAATAAGATACTAATCCTCAATCCAGTTCACCCACCCGGATCGTATCGTTGAAAATAGCTTCGTAATCCTTGATTTGTTTTTGGAGCTTATCCCCTTTCAAATAGCCATCCTTTGGGATTTTCACACAATAAAGCCTTTTGGATTCATCCGGCAGTTTATCGGAACGTAACCAGGGATTGAAAATTTTCAGGACACGGTAGGTAATCCCATGTTCGATGGCAAAACCCACGAGATCGGGAACAGTTTGCCTTACTTCGATATCTTTTGTGGGGATAGGTTGGTAAAGATCGGCTTCACGTAAATAAAACCCATATTTAACAGGGTTTTCATAAATTGTTTTGATAGCGAGGATGCGGAAAACATAGCGGGAAGTTTCATCGTTCAGATAAAGGTCGTAGTAATTATCCACTTTTTGATCTTTCAAAGATTCAAATATCCTCTTCTTTCCGGCATTGTAAGCGGCAGCCACCAAAGACCAGTTCTGGAACTCCTCATAGGAATCTTTCAGGTAGGCACACGCTGCCCTTGTTGCTTTTTCCACATTATAGCGTTCGTCAATATCCTTGTTTACCTCCAGCCCATATTCCCTGCCCGTTTTTTCCAGGAATTGCCAATATCCGCTCGCACCTGCCGGTGATTTCACGTTCATCAACCCGCTTTCGATCAGGGCAAGGTATTTAAAATCATCCGGGATATTATTCTCTTTCAAGATAGGCTCGATAACCGGGAACCAACGGTTCGACCTTTTCAACAACAAAATAGTGGACGTATGCCAGTACGTGTTAATTAAAAATTCCCTGTCCAGTTTTTCTTTATTATAGATCAGGTTGATCGGTGCTTCCTCTCCGGCAAAACTTATGGAGTTTGGGACCTCGGGCGTGAAAATTTTATAATTGTCCCGAAAAGCGTCACGGTAACTTTTATTGGATACTTCTTCTTTTTTGGTTGTGGAGAACACAAAGACGGCAATGATCAAGGCGGCTGTTCCTGTCAGGCCCGTAAATACTAGGATTCTTTTCATTTTTAAAAGTTACTTATAAAATCACGAAAAAAAGGTGATTTGGTGTCTTTTTCGGATAAAGAAGGTTCACTGGTTCCCCAATCAATATTCAGGTCCGGGTCGTTCCAACGGATGCCCCCTTCAGATTCTTTGTTAAAATAATTCGTGCATTTGTATTGAAAAATGGTATCGTCCTCAAGGGTCAAAAAACCATGGGCAAAACCCGGCGGTATCCAGAACATGGTTTTGTTGTATTCCGAAAGTTCATGGGAAACCCACTGTCCGTATGTCGGTGAACCTGTTCGGATATCAACGGCCACATCAATTACTGCGCCTTTCACTACCTTGATCAATTTGCCTTGTTCGTAAGGAGGGTCCTGAAAATGCAAACCGCGCAACACCCCCTTTTGCGATTTGGATTCATTGTCCTGTACAAAATCCAGTTCAATGCCCATTTCCCTGAACTTATCCAGGCGGAATGATTCAAAAAAATAGCCCCGTGAATCCGAAAAAACTTTGGGTTTTATGATTATCAGTCCTTCTATTTTGGTTTTTGATATTTCCATTTGGATAAATAACAATTTGAATTTGATCTGAGAACAAAATAAGACATTGCCTATACGTTCTCAAATGGATTGTAAATTTCTAAGCCTTCAATTTTTGTGAAATCTTTATCGTTTCTGGAAACAATGGTGAAACCGTTAAGAATTGCCGTTGCACCAATAATAGTATCAGGAGTTGCAATTTTGCTTTTTTGTTTTATCTCAATTGATTTTTGTTCAATTGAATAATCAATGTAAAATATCCTCGCATTTCCAATAAATTGAGCAATTCTGTTTTTTTCAGTTTGAGCAATTTTATGCCATCCCAATACTTCTATTTTTGTTATTGTAGAAATATTAAATGAACCCTTAAATATCTTTTCAACTTTATCAATCTATTTTACAGGAATTTTATTATTCAAATAATAGATAATAATGTTTGTATCGATCAGATATTTGTCTGCCATTGATCCTTCATGTTTTTAAGTTCACTTTCTATATCCAAGTTAAGATGGGACAATATGCCACGGTATGCTGAAGGGTCAAATTCCTCTTTTTCTTTTTTTTCTTTTTTAACAGGAATGCTTTTCTTAAGCTTTTCCCAGATTGTATATGGGATAATAGCATATTCAATCGCACCATCAGCATCATATATATAATTGACTGTCATTTCCATTTTTTCTGTTTTTACAAAAATACGAAATATCTTTAAAAACGGCTTTTATAAATGTATAACCTCCCCATAAGCTGCGGCCACGGCTTCCATCACGGCTTCCGACATGGTTGGGTGAGGGTGGATGGATTTCAGGATTTCGTGGCCCGTGGTTTCCAGTTTCCTTGCCACAACTGCTTCGGCAATCATTTCGGTCACATTGTCACCGATAAAATGGGCACCGAGCCATTCGCCATATTTGGCATCAAAAACAACTTTCACGAAACCGTCCTTGTTTCCACCGGCACTGGCTTTACCCGATGCGGTAAAAGGGAATTTTCCAACCTTGATTTCAAAACCGGCATCTCTGGCCTGTTTCTCGGTCATGCCCACCGAAGCCACTTCGGGGACGGTATAGGTACACCCGGGGATATTCCCGTAATCTATGGGTTCGGGGTTTAGCCCGGCAATTTTTTCAACACAACAAATCCCTTCAGCCGATGCAACATGGGCCAGTGCAGGACCGGAAACGATATCGCCAATGGCGTAATAACCCTCAACGCCCGTACTGTAATATTGATCCACGGCCACTTTATCTTTTTCGGTTTTGATGCCCACGTCTTCGAGGCCAATCCCATCCAGGTTTGTTGAAATCCCCACTGCGGAAAGTACAATTTCAGCTTCCACGATTTCTTCGCCCTTTTTTGTTTTTATTTTCACCTTACAGAGTTTTCCTTTCGTATCAACCGACTCGACAGAAGAATCCACCATCACTTTCATTTTTGCCTTTTTGAAACTCCTTCCCAATTGTTTGGAAACCTCTTCATCCTCCAAAGGGACGATATTTGGCAAAAACTCAACAAGTGTAACTTCCGTCCCTATGGAGTTATAGAAATAGGCAAACTCGGAGCCGATTGCCCCGGAACCCACCACAACCATTGATTTGGGCTGCTTTGGAAGTGTCATTGCCTCACGGTAACCAATTATCTTTTTCCCATCTTGTTTCAGGTTTGGCAATTCCTTCGAACGGGCACCTGTGGCAACAATAATATGTTTTGCGGAAAACTCCGTGGTCTTCCCCGCATCGTCCGTAACATCCACTTTTTTGCCCGGTTTAATTTTCCCCAATCCTTTCAGATGGTCGATTTTGTTTTTCTTGAAAAGGTATTCGATCCCCTTGCTCATTCCTGCGGCCACGTCACGGCTACGTTTCACCATTCCCGGGAAATCGGGCTTGGCCTCCCCTTTTATCTCGATACCGTAATCTTCGGCATGTTTTATATAATTAAAAACCTGGGCACTTTTCAACAATGCTTTGGTTGGGATACAGCCCCAGTTCAAGCAAATCCCGCCCAATTCGGCCCTTTCGACCACGGCAGTTTTCAACCCAAGTTGGGAAGCCCTTATGGCAGCTACATAACCACCTGGGCCACTTCCAATTATAATAACATCGTAATTCATATGAACAATCTTAAAAATTAATACTTTGCGAAATTATCAAAAATAACCATTGAATAGCGGTATTGTTTATTTTTGTAAACTAAAACACAAGATAATATGATTATTTGCAAATTTGGGGGGGCATCGGTTAGAAATTCCGAATCCATTCAAAAGCTTCCACAGGTATTACACAACGTAGCGGGTGAAAAAATCATTGTTGTTTCTGCCATTGGAAAAACAACCAATAAACTGGAGGAAATCCTGGCTTTGAAAATGGCAGGAAAACCCTGGGAACAAAGTGCCAACTCCCTGATAGAAGAACATCTTGAAATTGCAAGGGGATTGTTCCCGGCAAATGAAAAGAACAAGAATGTCTTTTCTGAAATAAAATCAATTTTCAATACCGCTTTTAAAATCCTTGAAGATTATTCAGGAAATAATTACGATTTTATTTACGATCAGGTGGTGAGTGCCGGGGAATTGGCCTCCACAAAAATCGTATCACATTTTCTACTGTCAAAAGGCCATCAGAATAATTGGATGGACATCAGGGATTTTATCGAGACCGATTCTTCGTTCCGGGAGGCAAAAGTGGCCGAATCACATACCCGTAAAAACTTAAGCAAAGGTTTTGATTTTAATACAGCGGATATATTCGTGACCCAGGGCTTTATTGCCGCCGACAAGAAAATGAACACGACAACACTTGGGCGCGAAGGTTCGGACTACACGGCCGCTTTATTGGCCAATATGCTGAACGCCGAAAAAGTGATACTTTGGAAAGATGTGGACGGGATTTTCAACGCCGATCCAAAACTATTTCCGGATGCGCGTCTGCTGAACGAACTTTCCTATCGGGAGGCCATTGAGCTTTCATTTTACGGGGCAAAGATCATCCACCCAAAAACCATCAAACCCGTTCAGAACAAGAGCATCCCGATTTTCGTGAAAAACTTCAACAATCCCGGGGCAAAGGGTTCCAAAATTTGCAAGCTGAACAATTACAAACCTGATTTCCCTGTTTATATCGTTAAGGATAAGCAAATGTTGATTTCCATAAGCCCAAAAGATTTGTCGTTCATATTAGAAGAACATATCAGGAGTTTTTTCACATTATTGGACACCTATAATGTAAAGGTGAACATGATGCAAAATTCGGCCATCAGTTTTTCGGTCTGTTGCGATAAGGTGGAAGAATTAAAGCTTAAGGCATTGCTAAAAACCTTGAAGGCCGATTTCAGGACACTCTATAATTCAAATCTTGAACTGATCACAATCAGGCATTACACCAAAAAGGGCATTACAAAAATGACGGAAGGGAAAAGAATCCTGATGGAACAAAAAAGCCGGAACACAGCGCAATTTGTGGTTGGGTAAATTCTCAAAATCAATAGAAAACAAAACAGAAATACGTAAATTCCATTGGCATTTGTTGTTATGGGTTAAAAGTTATAATATATATTCCACGTTGCGGACAACGCATAACGCATAATGCTTAACCAATAACGTATAAACAATTGAAATTCAGCATATACAAAGCACAACACTATCTTCTTCAAACAAATTTCTTCCCAATAAAATACTCGGCAATCTGGACTGCATTGGTGGCAGCCCCTTTTCTTAAATTATCAGAAACAATCCACATATTGAGGCTGTTTTTTTGCGAGAAATCCCTGCGGAGACGCCCCACAAAAACCTCATCTTTCCCATGTGAGGTTACAGGCATGGGGTAAAGGTTCTCATTTGGGGTATCCTGCAAAACGATCCCCTGGCTTTTACTTAAAATCCCCTTGATTTCGTCCATCTCAAAATCCGTTTCAAATTCCACGTTCACACTTTCGGAATGACCACCTTCAACTGGCACACGAACGGCAGTTGCGGTAATCCCAATATCATAATCATTCAGTATCTTATGGGTTTCGTTCACCAGTTTCAATTCCTCTTTTGTGTATCCACCTTCCTGAAAAACATCGCAATGGGGCAAACAGTTTTTGTCAATGGGATGGGGATAAAACTTTTCAGCAGAAACCCCATTCCTTTCGTTTTCCAATTGACGGACAGCTTTGATCCCAGAGCCTGTTATGGATTGATAAGTCGAAATTACAAGCCGTTTAACCCGATATTTTTCATGCAAAGGGTTCAAGGCCATCACAAGTTGGATGGTCGAACAATTTGGATTGGCAATGATGTGATCTTCTTTTGTAAGGATATTGGAATTGATTTCGGGAACAACGAGTTTTTTCCCTTTGTCCATCCGCCATGCGGAGGAATTATCAATTACATAGGTCCCAACATTTGCAAACTTTGGGGCCCATTCCAACGAAACACCGCTGCCCGCTGAAAACAAAGCAATATCGGGTTTCTTTTCCAAAGCATCAGCAAGGTCTGAAACAGGGATTTGTTTTCCCTGAAACACAACACTTTTCCCTTTTGATTTTTTCGAAGCCACCGGGATCAATTCCGTTACCGGGATTTTTTTTTCTTCCAGGGCTTTTAACATAATCGATCCTACCAAACCCGTGGCACCTACAACTGCAATTTTCATCTGTTTGTTTTTTTCTGATTAGCCTGATTGTTACGCCGCTAATGCGCTAATTTTTATTGGCGCATTAGCGGCCATATTATAATTATCCCCATATGCCTGCGCACCGTAGTCCTTCTACACATAAATTGGTTTCAAACCAATCGAGGATGTTTTTTCTGTTCATGATTTACAATTCAAAAACAAAAGTAGTTAATACGTGAAATCTTCAGCCATTTATAAATTGAAAGACAAAAGCATCTTTTCAGATGTTAAATATTTCATATTTTCTATTTCTTCAATTTTTTTATAACGATTTTCAATTATTTTTCATTTAATTATATGAATACATATTAATATACCTAATTTTGGTTCCATATTAACAATAGCAATATTTATTCAACCTAAAAATAACAACTTTATGAAATTTGATCCAGCAACTAAAATCCAGGACTTGCTCCA
>JAJRTT010000450.1 GCA_024278155.1 Bacteroidota bacterium
TAACCGTTTGGTTCCGGTGGAAAACGGGTATGTACCCGGCTTTCGTTTTTGCCGTTTTTAATATCTTCTTCAATGATGGATTCCAGAAAATTCAATGACCTGGAATTCCCTTGGTTTTTTTCTTCCGAATTGCTGTTCATATTGTTCATCTCGTTTCCCTATTTTGCTGAAAGCCTGCAAAATTAAGATTCTAAGTTGAATAATGAGTAAATTTCTGAGAATAAAAAAAGCTTTATCATTTGGATTTCACCAATGATAAAGCTTTGTAATGATATGTTTACCTGAATTTCCTTATTCCGCGAATTTCCTGCGCGATTCAAAAATCCTTTTTGCACCATAACCAATTCCAAGGGCAAGCATGATTATCAGTCCCCCGCCCACAGGGGCGCCCCCACCAACCGGCGTATTGCCACTTCCCGGGCCACCACCGCCATTTGGATGGGGAGGGGTTTGGGCCTGGATCAATAAAGGGCCTGTGGCCAAAAAAACAATGATCACTATATGTTTGATGATTTTTTTCATTTGATTGAATATTATTTGTTAATAGTTACTTTTTCTGTTACTACCGAATTGGGATAAACCACTTTGACGATAAAAGTACCTGTTCCCGCAATTTTGATCGTTTCGGATTTCCCATTTATTTCCTTTTGTGAAATAAGCTGACCGGCAATATTATAAACTTTTATTTTCCCGTCTATTCCGTATGGGGCCTCCAAATGGATTTCATTGCCATAAGCAAAGATATTTACACCTGAGGCCTTATTGTCAGGAATATCTGTCAGGGAGTTTAAGTGCAGGATAAAACGATCATCGTTTTCGCCAACGACATAACTAAAACTATAACTATTGTTCTTCAGGTTGGTGAAAGTCCCGGTTTCTGTATCTTCCAGCAAAATTATATCAATATCACTTGATTCTGTTACGGAAATGGTGAACAGACTATTTTCCCCGGCTTTCACTCCAAGCGGAACAGATTCGGTGCCGAATGGCAGGGCATTGATGGAAAATGGTTGGTCCTGGTTGGTGTATATTTGCCCAACTTCATCCACATATCCAAAAATCTTATGTGCGTCCCAATCGCCATCAAAACCTACAGTTGCCCCTTCAAGTAAACGGATAACCGTTTCATCCGTATATCCATTGCCCGAAACTTCAAGCCTTGCGAAATCACTGATTCCATCCTTGAAGAAAGCAGTCGTGTTTTGGTGTACCCTAACAGCTTCTGTGCCTTGAAGTGTCCCCATTACAGGGAAAGGGCCTCCGCTACCGGGATCGCTTACCGAAACAAAGAAACCTTGTCCCATGGCGATATACCTTGTTCCTCCGTTTGTCCCGACACCACCTACATAGGTTGCCCAAGTTGCCGAATTTACATGGCGGTATGTTGCATTGTCTATATTTGTTTTTGTCCAGCCCGTAGCTGCGTCCCAGTCAATGGCAGAGCAGAAAGGGTTTCCCACAAGGTTCCACCCCGAATTTCCACCGGTTGCTGTCCTTTGGACATCATTGGGCGTCCCGATTGTCCCGGTGTTTAAAGTCCCGATAAATTCTGCCGTGGACGAGCTATTGTTCCATAGTGCATAACCAGTTCCCGGATTAAGGGGAACGTTGGTCGGGGTTATGTCATGGTACAAATTGTCGCTTTCGTCATGGTATTGCAGGTACAGTCCGGTGAACATCCCGGAAACGGCATCAGAAATGGGCGACGATATGAGGTGCCACTCACTTCCTGCATAATATCTTTCAACGGTAGCAGAACCATAAGAAAAAGTCCCATTATTGATAAACGAACCGCTGCCACTTGCATCGGAGCGGATTATAAAACTTCCTCCTACCGTTACAAGGTTTCCCGCATTAATCGTGACTGAACCAACTGGGTTTATTACGGCCTCACCAATTGCGCCAGAAACGCCAATGGTAACCGCATTGTTTATTTCAACCCTTGCCCAGGCATTGTAAGGGGGATATTGTCCATTTGCCCATGTGGTCACAGTAGTCCAGGCACCATCTGCAACAGTATAATAGGGAATCGGTGCAGTGGAAGTTACCCAGGTTGGGTCAGATGGTTCAATGGCCACTGTCCCCCCAAGGACTGCCGTGTTGCTGTTGGCACTTAAGTCCGCACTTGTTTGTCCACTGCCCTCGTTAAAAGAATAGTAAGCCACAAGGTTTGCTTCCAAACCGGGGCTGTCAAGTTCCTTGTACATGTTCTCACGGATTTGTGCTTGTGTGAGCGAAACATCCCAGATCCTTACTTCGTCCAGTGATCCATCAAAAAAATGAGGCTCCGCTCCGTAATAGGCACCGATCAAAGTGTTGTTTGTAGAGCCATCGGCAGGGTTCACCCAGGGCATACTGGCCGCCAGAACACCATCCACATATATGGTAAGCGTTGAACCGTCCCATGTGCCGGCCACGTGGTGCCAAACATTTAAGTTGAGCACATTGTCACTTGTTTGCACTATATTGTTTGGATTTGCATTTGGGTCCATCCCAAAGGCAATTGCATTGGTCGATGTACCGTCACCCGATCCCAGGTAATAGGAAGTTGCCCAGTCTTTTTCCACGATCCGGTTCCAATTGTTTTGGTTAATCGCTGTGGAATAAACCCATGCCTCGATTGTGATGTTACCCGTTATGTCTAGGCTGGCATCATTGCCGCAATTTACATAATCATACAATCCGTCAAAACCCAATCCATATTGGCCCTGGCCGCTCAGATAAAGGGAGCCGAAAACGAAGATCACGACTGCTAAAAGTTGTTTTGTTTTCATAATATTTGTTTTTTGTTTATTATAAATTAAAAGTTAGAGATTTATGGTTTTAAAGATATGCAAAAGTAATTTACTTAGATCAGAATTCAAATTTTCCTGTACACTTTTACTTAATACATAGGCGCTTTCTACGTAAAAAGAAAGAAAAAGTTTCGATTAAGGTATCGATATAATCAACACTTGCTCAATGAATTTGGGGGCCGGCGAAGTTGTTCAGGCACTGTGATAAAAACAGGTCAAGAAAGGCAATGCCAGGAAAAACAAAGGCTATTGTGAAAAAAAGTACTTTCTCCACATTTTATCTCTATTAAAAAACACATCAAAAGCAAATAATCCCAAAATAGATATAATAATGGCAATAGTTGTTGAAGAAATTTGAACTTTTTGGAACAATCCACTGAAATTATGCAATGCGCTTTTAAGGAATGACACCAGGAAAGGGTCAAAATACTCAAGGAGAAGGTTTTTTAAATATGGGAAAAGAAACCAGGATATGGTCAACACGATAAACGACAAAGCGGGGATCAAATAAAACGTGGATTTTTGGATGTTCAAATAATAGGGTTTTGCCCCGGGAAGCTGTATGCCCGCCATTACCCTATCGGTAAAGCTATCCAAAGGTTTTTCCAGGTCGGATTTTTGAATCAGTCCCTTAAAAAAATTGTCTTGGTGCATCTCCTCGTTCTTCATGAGTATATTTTGTTAAATTCCTTGTTTGCTTCCTTTTGTAAATCGCGGTACATTGCCTTTCTTATCCTGTAAAGCTTTACCTTTACATTGGAGGCCGATAAATCGGTGATACTGCTTATTTCATCAATTGACAGCTCCTTGCGATAATACAAATTGATTAAAGTGAACTCCAAGGCCGGGAGTTGGTCGATCAATTTGTTCACAAGCTTTTTTTGTTGTTCGGCATCCATTCGCCCCATGCTTTCGCTTATTTCATCCACAGAATAGTTTTCGATGGTGCCCGGTGTTAGTTCAGTTGATTCAAGACGCCTTTTCCTTGTGTGCGAAATAGCCGCATTATACACAATCCGGTAAAGCCAGGTCGAAAACTTTGAATCTCTCCTGAAAGATGAAAGTTTCTGATAGGCTTTAACAAAAGCGTCCTGTGTTAATTCTTCGGCATCCTCACGTGTCCTCACTATTTTCAAAGCAATGGAAAACGCCATGTCCTTATGCTTGTCCACCAACATTTTATATGCCGATGAATCCCCGTTTAATACCTTGTCAATGTATATCTGGTCTGTATTGGATGCCATTTGTTGTTTAGACGACCTCGATGGCCTTCGGTTACAAGATACAATTATTTTCATAAGTGTATTGTTTTTAGCAGGCAGGCATCCATTTTTTGTAACCACCCAAATATCCCGGCGTCATACGAAGTGAAAAAACAAATTGTAAAACTTAAAAACAAACGTCATGATAACCTTGCAACCGATATTAATATTAATTGTGATTTTTGGTGGGATCATTGGGATCGTTTATCTGGGATTGCGGAAAAAAGAACGGATGGCAATGCTTGAAAGGGGAGTGGACGCCTCGGCATTTTCAAGTCAAAACAAATCGGATTTATCCTTAAAGTATGGTTTGCTGTTGGTGGGCGTTGCATTGGGGGTATTATCGGGCAATGTACTTTCGGATATGCCCTCTTTTATCGATGTCCCCGAAGCGGCCTATTTTTCGATGATTTTCCTGTTTGGAGGATCGGCACTTGTTATCTATCACTTCCTTGCAAAGAAGCAGGCAAAAGGCAGGGACATGAAGTAGTCCTGTCAGAAAACCTATCAAGTTTCAGGGCTGGTTACGGGCAATGTTAAAAATGCAAGCATTTATTGTCCCTCGAACCAAATCTTCAGTTGGGCCACCTTTTCACGGCTCACGATTATTTCTTTTTCAAATTCGCAGTTCAGTTCAATTTTCAGGCGGCTATTGGAATAAACCACTACATCGCTGATTGCATTGATGTTGACGATAAACGAACGGTTGGCCCTGAAGAACATTTTTGGGTCGAGCTTGGTTTCCAGCTCTTCCAGTTTGAAATCAATGATATATTTGTTTTGTTTTTTTGTGAGGATGTAAACAGTCCGTCCCTCGGCATAAAACAGTTCGATATTTTCGGCTTTTACCGAACGGATATGGTCGCCGACCTTTACAAGGAAACGGGTTTTGTGGGATTTGTTCATTTGCAATAAAACCCTGCTCAGTTCATCATATTGAATGTGTTCTTTGTTTGCCGGGAGGTTTTCGCGCAGCAGTTTTATTTTTTCCAAGCTCCGGTAAAGATCATCATAGGTCAGGGGTTTTAACAAGTAATCAATACTGTTGACCTTAAAAGCCCGGATCGCATGTTCATTATAGGCCGTAATGAAAATCACGGGAGTGCTCACTTCTGATTTATCGAATATTTCAAAACTCAACCCATCGGTCAATTGAATGTCCATGAACAGCAGGTCAACCTGGTTTTTAGGGTTTCTCAACCATTTTACGGATTGTTCTATGGATGAGCAAATCCCTGTAATTTCAATTTCAGGATCGTATTTATTGAGCATGTTTTCCAGCTTTTCGATGGCCGGGTTTTCGTCTTCTATGATAAGTATTTTCATTGTTCCGCTAATATTTTGGTGCGCTGCACCATCATTCCTCTTCCACCTCAATCAAGGGTATTCCAAAATAACGCATCCCGTTTTTGTCCCACATTTTATGATTTTTTTCAGAATAATACGCATAGGCCCTGAAAAGGAAATCGAGCCGCTCTTTCACCGGGTTGTCAGCGATTATCCGTTTGTTCAATTTGTAGCTGACCTGAAGATGGTTTTCATGATTGCTTATTTTGAAGTCCAAAGGCAAATATTTGGTTATGATATTTTCCGAGAGTGCGAATTCCATCAATAATTGCAGTGTCCCGGGGATTAAATTCAATTCTTCGGCCCCATCATCTATTTTAATATCAAGGGAAAACGATTGGCCATATTTCGCCCTGAACAAATTATAAATCGGTTTCAACGAATCGATTTCTTCTTTCAATGTAACCAAATCATCGTTTTTGTAATCAAGCGTATATCGGTATATCTTTGAAAGGTTGTCGATCAGGCCATCCGCCGATTTCTTGTCGCGGTGCAGTTCACCGATGATTACTTCCAGCGACTGAAACAACAATTCAGGGTTTACCTGGTTCTTGAAGGCCCGCAATTCGATTTCGAGGTTCTTGCGCAAAGCTTTTTCCTTATTGACCATGGATTCGTTTTTCTTGTTCAGGAACACAAGGCTGAAAAAGAACAAATTGTAGAAAACAGCTGTAAAAACATAAATCGAATTGAAGGTGATCAGTTCCGTGCTGATGGTGTTGAACCCCTCGATATAGGTAAAATAGGAATAAAGGACCGAACTTATTATCAGGACAGTGATCAATATGGGAAAGAGGTACTGGATCATTATCCTCAATTTCAAATCCTTTGTTACCGGATAGGTTTTGTTCAAAACAACAATCACAAGCCGGTTGCCTTCAAAAAAGAGATAGGTGAGGCCGATGGAAAAAAGGACTTCCCGGCTGAAGAAATTTTCGGCCAGCATGTTCACCGAATCAAAGAACATCAATATCAA
>JAJRTT010000451.1 GCA_024278155.1 Bacteroidota bacterium
AAAGGTTTCCTTTATATGGGCTCGTTGGGCTGTTGTCGACCCATAAATGGTTTTTGTCCTGACTGCCTGGGCTATAAACAGTTTTTGCTGTCCAGTTGGTGCCGTCATCGGAATAGGAAACGCCCATTCCCCCACTTGAAGAAATATAGCCGATAAACTGACGACTGTTTAGGTTGATTGCAGCAGCAGGGTCACCACTGTTTGCCCCCCCTGCACCCTGGACACTACCTCCAAAAGTTAAACCCCCATCTGCAGATTGCAAGTAGCTTGTCCCGTACAATGTTCCAACAGAACCCCCGCTCCATGAAGTGGAATTGTTGGAGTTAAGGACAAAATTAAAGTCATTGGGATCGACAAAAATAGAGTTTTCACTTTCGGTAACATCTGTTTGATTTGTAACAGGGACATCGGGGGAGTTTAAAGTTGTAACGCCCTTGACATTTAACTGGCTGCCATGGTATTGGGCAGGCTTTACCTGGATTTTAGGATTATAGGGGACCAATCCCTTTTCTGCACCTTCCATCCAATATCCCATGTTGTCCCTTCGGGTATCGAACTGGTTTTTTGTTTTTTGCGATACCTGGTTTTTCTGGGCCAATACTTCATGGGCCGTAAAACCGAACACCATCACAAAAAAGAGTAGCGTTAATTTTCTCATAATTGAAATTTTAATGAAGTTAATGATTGATTGATTTGTTTGTTTAAGACATTAAACCTGTCTTTAGGTTGCTTTGGCCATTAAAAACGATAATAGCAAATTTGGCCTGTTTGCCCATATTGCCATATGCAAAGTTCAAATAAAACCAACCCAAAGTTTTTCATTGGATTGGCTTTTGAGCTTACCTCAACCTATTTGGGGACATACGATTGAAACATTTGTGCCCCAGATTTGGCCGGTATTTGGCCGCCTGTGTTCAGGTTGGGTTTCCAGTTTGATGTTTCGTCCGTATTTTCAGTTATCCCACTCATGTTAAAGTCACCGCCGAGGTAACCAGCCTGGTTGAGGTCGATTTTCCAGACAGAAGTTTCGTCCGTATTATCAACAATACCGCTTCCATTTCCATCGGCTGAAACCATTCCCCAAACCCCTGCCCCGAGGTCTTTATATCCATTGGCCCCACCCAGGACTCGCCCTGGGCCTGAACTGAAGTCATAGGTGTAAAGTCCCGCCGTTTCTGTGACGGCATTGGCCGAAATAATGCCCAAGTGGTTTCGATGGAAAACCACCACAAAAAGATTTTGCGAAATGATTAAATCAAAAATAAGGTTGTCTGTTCCATTAAGGTCAACAACTGAGCCATCGGACAAGAGAAATGCCGCTTTTGTCCCGATGATAGTTGCAGAAGAGGCATTTGCTGCCGAGCTTGCATCGCGCAACTGGACAACAACCCAATCGACAACATTGGCCGGCACACTTCCAACGCTTTCAGTCCCACTGTACAGCCATGTAGGGGAATTGTTGTTGTAATAGGGCAGTGCCGGATTATAAGGTTGGGAAACCGGGATGTTCCCTGCATCGTAAAGGTCGGTGTTCATGTCCGTTCCGTTAAATGGCCCTTCGAGGAAGACGGTCAGGTCCAGTTCGATGCCACCCGTAATGTTGACAACATAATCTTCGGTTTCGCCATACGTATAATTGTTACAAGGGTCAAAATCGGTATTGCTCCATACTTCCCTTACCCTCATGCGGGTATTGCCGTTTATTGAATTAATTGGAACTGTAAAGTTGATTGTCCCGGTTTCGGGCATTGCACCAAGTGTAACATTGCCAAGTTTTTCGGAAACCGCGAAAATCCCATCATGGTTATAATCTATCCAAACAGAAATATTGTTTCCACTACCGTAAGTCCCTGCACTTAAGGTTATAACATAAGTTGTTCCGGGATCAAGGTCTGTTGACATTGAACCATAAAACTCGTAGTAAGGGGAAGGCAAGGCACCGGTTGAGTTGTTAATGCTCCCAAGCTGCACAAGGGAAATGAAATCCCCAAGACTCGTCCCCGTGGTATAAGTTGGGATACAATACGAAATATCGGTAACTTCGATATAGTTGTTTTTGGTTTGGGTGTCGTTTCCAAGGGTATTTGAAACATATAAGGTGGCCGAATAAAACCCAACTGCGTCAAATTGAACGTCAGGATTGGTGGAATTGGCACTTGTCCCGTTTACAAATGTGGCATTGCCCGGGCCAGAGAAAGACCAAAGCCAGGTTGTAGGGGCATTGGTTGACATATCGGTAAAAGAAACTGTTTGGTTCATTGCAGTTACCAAAGGATTACCTGTAAAATCGGCAACAGGTGCAGCAGCAACCGAGAACATATCCGATTCCCACAAACCCCTGCCAAAGGTTCCGGCCCTTATCCTGCTTTGGGCTGGGTTTGCATTGTAATAAATCTCTACTTCGGTAACAACGGCATTGGGCAGCCCGTTGAAAAACGGTACCCAGTTTGCACCCCCTGTTTTTAAATAAACGCCCACATCGGTCCCTGCGTACAATTCGATTTGAGTGGTGTTTTGTTTGTTTTGGATGACACTGTTTACGGGGATTTGGGGAAGCCCCGATGAAATATTCGACCAGGAAGCCCCGCCGTTTGTGGATTGGTAAACTCCATAAGAGTTAAATCCACTAAAAGAAACCCAAATCGTGTTTGGATCATTATCCTTTACAGAAATAGAAGTGATGCTGGCAGAACCCGTGGGAAGTCCGCCCGAAACGGTTGACCATGTGGAACCTCCGTTTGTTGTACGGTACAGTGTATTGTAGGTGGCTGCATAAATGTAATTTGAATTGGAAGGTGCAACCGCAAGCGATCTTAACGTATTCCCTCCCCAGTTACTGATTTTTGACCAGGAACTTCCCTGATTCGTTGATTTGAACACATCCTGATACCCAATATATATGGTATTAGGAGTTGTCGGGTCTATTATAAAAGGAGTGACCCAGGCCGCATTTCCCGATAAACCGCTTGTTATGCTTGAATATGTTGACCAGTGATTGGTTGTTCTCCTGATTGCACCATAATAAAGTTCGCCGTATTGTATGTTTGCATTTGTATAATCAATGGCACAGTCCATTCCATCGCCGCCTATCACATCGTCCCAAGTTGAGCCCGAAACGTTTTTTGTCCCGTTGTCCTGTAAACCGCAGACAACATCGGTGGTTACGGTTTGCGCCACACCAATTTTGTACATCTGGCTGTTGACTATGCCGCTTCCCAAGTGCGACCATGATGAGCCCGAGTTGGTGGTTTTGTATATTCCACCGTCATTACATTCGAACAGAGTGGATGTGCCATTCTGGTATGCCAGGAAATGTTTGTCGGCATGGACATTTGTTGCTGTTCCGCTACAGGAGCTTGACCAATGATTGCTAATGCTCCAGGAAGTCCCTCCATTTGAGGATTTCCAGGTATTTACCCCGCCCAGGAATACAATGTTTGCATTGTTTGGATCAGCTGCCAAAACTAAATCGTACCAGCCTTGCCCTCCTGAATCAGTCCCACTGCAATCCCATCCCAATAAGTTTAGGCCTGGAGTATAAATTTGCGAAAATGAAGCTCCACTGTTTGTAGATTTATAAATCCCATAAAGCCCATTGTTGGATTGGACCAAAACTGCATAAACGACAGCGGAATTATTTGCACTTACGGCAAGCTCTGTCCTGTATTGTGATGTGCTGAGCACCTGTGACCAACTGCTGCCTCCATTGGTTGAGCGATAAATGTCCCCACCTGTGGTGGAACCATAAATATATTGGCTGTTCCCTGGTTTAAATTCTATATCAATAAAACTGGTCGATGTCAACAAACTCCAGTTTGTACCGGCATTGGTTGTTTTGTAAATCCCTACTGTTGTGGCTGCGAACAATATGTTGTTGTTGCCCGGATCCATTAAAAGACGGTTTATTTTACGTCCTTGTCCAGCCGTAAAGGAAAGTCCGGTTGAGGACCATGATGAACCTCCATTGGTAGATTTTAAGACGCCCACACTATAAGTGTCTCCATGATCCCGGTCGCCTGTGGCAATATAAACGATATCGCTGGCAGTAGTAGCTCCGGCCACAACAGCAATATCACTTACACCGATAGAGGCATTCTCATCACCATAAACTGTCCAACTTGAGCCTCCATTGGTTGATTTCCATAATCCTCCTGCTGGTGCTCCAGTATATATTGTATTGTTGTCCCCAGGTCTGAAAGCAACCGTGTTCAACCTGCCCAAACCTGCATAACCCCCACCGGTCGTGCTGGGTCCTATACTGCTCCAGTTCCCGGAAGGGCTCTTGGCTTGTGGGTTTTTCTTTAAATACTTTTGAAATTCAAAATAGGCATTTGTTCTAGGAAAGGCACCGGTTTGCGGATCTACCCGGCTTTCCCAAAACCATTCCCAACGCTTAAATTGCTTCCAACCACCTGCTTTGATTTTTTCGCCATTTTCAAAATAATAGCCATCCTTCACATTAAGCGGGTCCCAATAATCATTGAAAGCTTGTTGGATTTCAAAAAAACTGATTTCCCCCTTATGTATTTTTTCTTGTGAAATGGAGTTCATCCATTGTTGTGCGTTCATTGCCCCCAATATTAACAGAAGCAGACTAAATAAAATTGTTTTTTTCATGTGTGGATTATTCGTTGTTATTTTTGGTAAAGATTTTTTGGGCAGTACGGCAAAATTAATAAAAAATGAAAGAGCCGCCAGATTATTTTGACGGCTTTTTTTGTGTGTCGGTAATCCGCTATTGATAAACACTCTTTCAGTTGTAAATAAATTACTGTTTTGGACTTTCATCAGGGAATATCCCGTCCCATTAATTGTTGCGTTGCTGCTAAATCCAATTAAATCTTCTACTTCGATGGGACAACTACCCGACATTCCTGTTTCAGGGCCAATGGATATGGCCATATTGAGCATTTTAGAATGTTAACGGCATATTCCACATCGGTAGATTGATCAATACCCCATTTGAGTTGCCCAGATTGATTTTTAATGGGGTAAACGCAACCTATCATTTTCAACTCTTGTCTGAACACAAAAACGAAATACAAAATACTTATGAAAAAACTTACATTACTTGCTGTGGCCACCTTATTCCTGGTCTCTGTCTTTGCCCAACAGATGAAATATTCCAAAGTGAAAATACTTACTGATGACATGGGTTTGCAAAAGCTCGCACATGCTGGACTGGACGTATCTGAGGGGACTTTCAAGAAAGGGGATTTCTTTGTTTCAGATTTTTCTGAATTGGAAATCGCAAAGATGCAGGAATTAAATGTCAACTATGAAATCCTCATTGATGATGTGGCCAAGTTTTATGTGGAAAGAAATATCGGGAAATCCAATGATGTAAACGATTATATAGGGATGAACGAATGGGAAGTCCCCGAGAACTTCGATTTTGGTTCCATGGGCGGACATTATACGTTCGAGGAAATGGTGGCCCACATAGATAATATGGCCAATTTGTTCCCCGGTTTGGTTACCGTGAAAGAATCCATTGGCCAATCCATCGAAGGACGTGATTTGTGGATGGTGAAAATATCCGACAATCCCAATGTGAACGAAGATGAGCCAGAGGTTTTATATACGGCCCTCCATCATGCACGCGAACCGGCAAGCTTGATGCAGATGATTTATTATATGTATTACTTGCTCGAAAATTATGATAATGACGATTTGATCAAAACCCTGGTTGACAATACGGAGATGTATTTTGTCCCTGTCGTGAACCCGGATGGATATGTTTACAATGCGATGACCAATCCCAATGGTGGTGGAATGTGGCGGAAAAACAGGAGGGACAATGGTGATGGGACGTTTGGCGTTGACCCAAACAGGAATTATGCATATCAATGGGGATATGACAACAATGGATCTTCTCCCTATACCGATAGTGAGACTTACAGGGGGACAGCTCCTTTTTCGGAACCGGAAACAGAGGCCATGCGCGATTTTGTGAACGACCATGAATTCAGGCTGGCGTTGAATTACCATACTTACAGCAACCTGCTTTTATATCCATGGGGCTGGACATCGGACGTTTCTCCCGACGAAGACATTATGAATGCCTATGCCGCTTTGATGACACAGGACAACAATTATACTTATGGACCGAGCAGCACGACCATTTACCCGACAAATGGCGATGCCAACGATTGGATGTACGGTGAACAAACATCCAAAGATAAGATATTCTCTTATACACCGGAATTGGGCGGAAGCAGCGATGGCTTTTATTGTCCCATCGACCGCATAATCCCCATTGCACAGGAAAACATGATACAGAATATCCTGTTGGCAGCTTTTGCAGGGAAGTATGGCGAAATAAACGATCTGACTTCCGGGATCATTTCCGAAACAAATGGATTCATCAGCTTTGATGTTATCCGTTTGGGATTGGTTGACGGGACTTACACGGTTTCACTTGAGGCTGCAAACAATGCTGTGGCAACTACTGGTGATGCTATTGAATTTACCGCAATGGAACTTTTGGATACAAATACCGATTCCATATCTTATACATTGGCCAACGGGATAAACAGCGGTACGACCGTGAAATTTGTACTTTCCATTGACAATGGCGACTATGTTCTTTCAGATACACTTACAAAGATTTATGGCAATCCGGTGGTTGTTTTTGAAGATGATGGAAATACACTTGAATACTGGTCAGGAAACTGGGCAGTAACCAATGCAAGTTACCATTCTCCAACGGGTTCCATTACCGATTCGCCAAACGGCAACTACAACGACCAATCTACCTATACGATTACGATGGACAATCCCATTGACCTGACAACTGCTGGTTATGCACAACTTAGCTTCTGGGCGAAATGGGAAATCGAAGCGGGCTGGGACTACACGCAGATACTGATCTCGACAAACAACGGTTTGTCATGGACGCCCATGCAGGGGAAATATACGGTTGCCGGAAACAGCAATCAGCCCACGGGCGAACCTTTATATGACGGATTCCAAACCCAATGGGTACAGGAGGAAATCGATTTAACTGAATTTCTGGGCAATGAAGTAAAATTCAGGTTTCAGTTGGTTTCTGATCAATCAGTAACCGAGGATGGTTATTATTTCGATGATTTTACAATTACTACTGTTGAAGTAACCACTACAGGTGCTGATGAGGTTTGGGCTGCTGATCAAATTAGTATTTCAAATCCAATTCCCAATCCGGCATCGGGAATGGTAAGGTTCAATTTGAGGAATGTAGATGAAAAATCAATTTCACAATTCACAGTTTACAATTCCACAGGGCAAAAGGTTTATTCACAGAATTTAAGCAATAATCCTTCACAGCTTACCATATCAATTGATGGTTGGAAGGCCGGGG
>JAJRTT010000452.1 GCA_024278155.1 Bacteroidota bacterium
GCAAGATCAACGTTAAGCGTATAGGTCCGTCCGACAACCCCAAAATAATCCGGTGCCGTTTCGTACAAGCCTGCCCTTTCTGTGCTTTCCTGCAATGTAACGGTTTCAAAGCCATCGTCAATGGTTACCACTGCATTGCTCACGCCTTCGGGTGTTTCCGGATTGTAATAATCCGTTGACCAACTTAGCATAACCTGATGGGAAGTTGTATCCGTAGTGACAAGCCCTTCGATAACCAGTCGGGAAAAAGTTGTATCGAGTTCAATGTCGATACGTTCGGTGCACGATGTTAGAAAGAACGTGGCTATCGCAACGAAGAATGCTTTCCTGAGTTTATTGATTATTTCGATTTTCATTTTTTGTTTTTATTTCGTGTGAATTTCGAGTATTTTTGATTTTGTGGCCATTAAGTTTGCGGCCCTTCCTGATTTCCCAAGCCTTCCCGTCCGTACCCGAAAGGGCGGACAAGGCAGGGCCGGGATCATCAAAAGAAAAAGTTGAACGTAATGGCCGGGACAAAACTGAACAGATAGATCATTTCGGCATAAGTCCTGCTTGGGTCGTTGGGCTCTTGTTTGAAATTGATTACCCAGGGGTTTTTTCTCCCATAGGCATTATAGACCGAGAAGTTCCATTCATGTGACCATTTTCGCCCGGGCTTTTCTTTGCTTTTTAAAGTGGCAGAAACATCCAGGCGGTGATAGTCGGGCAAGCGATATCCGTTCCGGTCGCTGTATATTGGGATTACGGTATTCCCATATATAAACCTTCCCGTGGGGAAAGTAACTGCCGATCCGGTATTGTAAACCCAGGTGGCGCCCACGGTTACCCTTTTGCTTATATCATAGTTAAATACAATGGAAACATTGTGGGGCTTGTCATAAACTGCCGGGTAAGGATTTCCATTGTTTATTTCCTTAATTGTTTTTGTGGTTTTGGAAAGTGTATAACTCACCCATCCCGAAAATTTCTTTAAATGGTAATTGGCCAATAGTTCGACGCCATAGGCTTCGGCACTCCCAAAACGGAGCTCGCCCTCAAAATATTGGTTCAACAATAACTCCGCATGATCTTTAAAGTCAATGGAATTTTTCATTTTCTTATAATATATCTCTGCAGAAGCTTCGATGGAATTGCCCAGGAAGTTCCTGAAATAGCCCAGGGCAACCTGGTCGGCCAGTTGCGGTTTTACGTTGGGCGAAGAGGGGAACCAGACATCAAAGGGTGTCCCTGCCGTTGAGTTTTGCCCAAGGTGCACATATTGCCGCGTACGGGAGTAACTTGCTTTTATCGATGAATATTCATTTAAAAGGAACACAACCCCAAACCGTGGTTCCAACCCAAAATAAGGGCTAAAGAATTCCCCTTTCCCATAATAGGTCGAGTCAATGGGCTTATAGTTTTCATCAAAGTTATAGATATAGGATTCGCCCACATTCACAAAATGCGATAAGCGCAGGCCATATTTAAAGGTAAACCTAGCCCCCACTTTTTGCTCATTGCTCAGGTAAATTCCCGATTCCAATGCCTGGTTGTCCTGAACTACCAGTTCGTTGGCAATGGATTCCTCGCCCAGGCCCCGGGCCGTTCCCGGTTTAAATTTATGGTAAATACCACTGATCCCAAACCGGATCGTGTTGTCGGAATTAAGATAATAAGTGAAATCCGCTTTCCCCGAATAGTCCTTCAGATTGGATTTCCAGTTAAAAGAATTGTTCTGTCCTTCAGGCACTCCGAGTTCATAGTCGAAATTACTGTAGAGGAACGTGAAATTGGTGAAAATCTTTTTTGAAAACAAATGGTTCCAGCGCACCGAAGTGGTCTGATTTCCCCATCCCATCTTGAATTCCGCATTTTTAAATATATCACGGCCATAATATCCCGAAACATAAATCCGGTTGTTGTTGTTGATCCGGTAGTTGAACTTGGCATTGAAGTCATAAAAATAAATCTTGTTATCTTTCATTTCCGGTTCCCCGAACAGTTTCAGGAAAATATCCGCATAAGTCCTTCGCCCCGAAACAAGGAAAGAAGCTTTGTCTTTTAGGATAGGCCCTTCGAGCGTGAGCCGGCTCGATATGGTCCCAATCCCTCCCCTTCCCGATATTTTCTTCAGGTTCCCATCGCGCATCCGCACATCCAAAAGCGATGACAAACGGCCGCCCGAAGAAGCCGGGATATCGCCCTTGTACAACTCAACCCCTTTTATGGCATCGTTGTTAAACACCGAGAAAAAACCCATAAGGTGCGAGGCATTGTAAACCGTGGCTTCGTCCAACTGGATCAGGTTTTGGTCCATACTGCCACCGCGCACGCTAAAACCGGAACTGCCTTCGGCAATGGTCTGCACACCGGGCAACAACATAATGGCCTTGAGGATATCCACCTCGCCCATGAGCGCAGGGATCCTATTAATGGTTTTCACGTCCATTTTTACGGTGCTCATGGTGGTGCGGGTCACATTATCATTAAGTGCAGTACTGGTGACCACCACCTCTTCCAGCTCTTGCTCAATAGGTTTCAAGCCAATATTAATGGTGGTTTCTTTGGTTAGTGAAATCTGCTTTATGAGCTGTTCGTAACCCACGTAAGAAAAAACCAAGGTATAATCGCCTGTCTCAAGGCTGATGGAATAAAACCCATATACATTGGACGATGTTCCGGTTTTAAGCTCCTTCACAAAAACCGTTGCGCCGATCAGGTCTTCGCCGGTCTCCACATCTGTGATATTGCCGCTGATTGCAATTTTCTTTGTAAACTCACCACCGTCAGCCCGTACCACTTCTCCGCCGAGGGCAATGAAAAACAAAATCGTAATGAATAATCTCATATTCTAATATATTATATTGAGGGGTTGGCTTCCAACATTAACATCCATCATTGTACAATATTAACAAGAAAGGTTTAAAAACGTTGCAAAAAAATTGCAAAACATTACTTTTAAAGACGATTGAAAATAAATTTTATTGCAGAATGAGGTAAAAACAAATCAAAATGGTTTAATCGGAACAGGCCAACGTTTTCTTCCCACCATGGCAATGCTTCTTACACCCGCCTGACCCTTACGGTCTGGGGCAGTCATTCCACCGCTCCTGCATTCCAACAATCCCTTGTTGCTTTCATCACTTTCCACCTCAACCCTCTTTTTTTGAACAAAATCATTTTAGTACCAAAAAAATCCGTATTTTTCAGCATGAAAATCTGGCACCGGTTCCCTTTCGTTCGACTATTGCTCCCTTTTATATCCGGGATTATTGTTGCTATTGCTTCGGGAATGCCGCTTAAGCTCCCACTGTTCATCGTGCCTTTGCTAATCGTGGCCTTTATCGCTTTTGAATTTGTTTTTTCAAAAAAGGTGTCATACAAATACCGGTGGCTAATGGGGTTTTACATCAACATCCTGTTTTTCCTGTTGGGATATCAACTGACTTATCACAACACACCAAAATTCGATCACCGGAATATTTCCCATTTTTCAGGGAAATCCACTGAATATGTTTTTCGGGTTTCGGAAGCCGTTGCAGAAAAACCCGGTTCCATAAAAGTTGTGGCCAATGTTGTTCGGGCAAAAGTCAAAGGAGGTTGGGAAAAAGCAAACGGAAGTGTCATGCTCTATTTTCAAAAAGACGACCTTTCGGGGAAAATCAAATATGGTGATGAATTTCTGGCCGAAATAAATTTGCAGGACGTGAACCCTCCACAGAACCCGGGGGAATTCAATTACAAACGCTATCTCGCTTACAAGGGGATTTACCAGCAGGCTTATGTAAAATCGGGAAGTTGGAAAACAACAGGGGAAAACAGGGGAAACCCCTTGTTTGCTTTGGGGATAAAAGTAAGGGGACATTTCCTGGAAATCCTCGAAACCAATGGCATAAAAGGGAAAGAGTTTGCGGTTGCATCCGCTGTATTGCTTGGATATGGCGACAAACTGGATTCTGACCAACAACGGGAATTCGCCGGTGCAGGCGCCATGCACATCCTCTGTGTTTCGGGTTTGCATGTGGGCATCATCTATTTTGTGCTGAACAGCCTACTGGCCTTTATGGACAAAAAACGACTGTTGCGGATCCTAAAAGTGGTTTTGTTGCTGCTTTCCCTTTGGCTTTATGCGCTGATAACGGGTTTTTCGCCTTCGGTATTGCGGGCTTCCACCATGTTCTCCGCCATCGTCTTGGGCCGGTCGCTCAAACGAAATACCCATATTTACAATCTGCTGGCCGCATCGGCTTTTTTGCTCTTGGTTTGGAATCCCTATATACTTACCGAAGTGGGTTTCCAGCTTTCTTACCTCGCTGTTGCGGGGATAGTCACCTTTTTCAAGCCCATTTTCAGTTTAATGATCCCCGATAATTGGTTGTTGGGCCAAATTTGGCAAATCACCGTGGTTTCCCTTACGGCCACCCTTTCCACGTTTCCTTTGAGTTTGTTTTACTTCCACCGCTTTCCCAATTTGTTCCTTATGACCAACCTGGTGGCCATCCCGGCATCCATGATCATTATTTATGTGGGCCTGGCCGTTTTGCTCACTTCGCCAGTTCCATTTGTTTCAGGCTTGCTCGCAAAAGCCCTGGCCTGGGTTATATGGGTTTTGAATACAAGTGTCCATTGGATCGAAGGATTGCGCTTCTCCACCACGGATGGGGTCTTCCTCAGTTTTCCCGAAATGCTGTTTCTCTTTGGGATTACGGTTTCCCTCGCCTTCCTTCTATTCCAATACCGGAAGCACCCTGTCTATTTTGCCCTGGGCTTTGGATTGTTGTTCCTGGTTTCCATTAATTTCAGGAAAGCCAAACAAATAACCCAAAGCAAATTTATCGTTTACAATGTAAATAAACGAACGGCCATTGACTTCATTAATGGCAAACAGGATATCCTGCTGGCCGATTCCCTTTTGTTGCAGGATGAAGGGAAACAATCCTACCATATCCAAAACAACCGCTTTCAATCGGGAATCCGGAATATTGAAAATTTTGCCCTGGAGGCCGGAAATATCCAATCAGGGTTTTTACAAAAAACCAAAGGTTTTATCCGTTTCAAAGACAAAACAATTTTGCTTCTTGACCCCGAATCCCGTTTTTTCCCATCTTCAAAAAAGGCAAATATCGATTACCTCGTTTTTAGCAAAAACCCAAAAATTGATTTTGACAAACTGCTGGAAAGTTTTGATTTCGACACCCTTATTTTCGATTCTTCCAATTCAAACTGGCGAACAGAGGAGTGGGAAACCAAATGCAGGGAACGGGATATCGCCTTTCACAATGTGAAAAAGGATGGGGCTTTTGTGGCGAACCTAAACTGATTGCCCTGGAGAGATCAATAAATCTAGAACAAACATTTCTTTATCTTATTGTGAAGACTTTAAAAACTCCTCATTTCATTTCTATTCGCGCATTCGCGGCTATTTGAATAATTGTTTTTGAAATTACTCTAAAAAAACCAAAAAAACATTTGCTTAATTAAAAATAGTATTATCTTTGCACTCCGTTTTACGGGAAGTTCTTATAAAAATATTGGTCTGGTAGTTCAGTTGGTTAGAATGTCGGCCTGTCACGCCGAAGGTCGCGAGTTCGAGTCTCGTCCAGACCGCTTATCGAAAGCTCTCAATTTATTGGGGGCTTTTTTTCGTTTATCCATTATGTTCACGGTTTACATACTTTATTCTCCTTAACTGTTGTACTTTGTTTATACCGTTGGTAAATTCTATTTAGAAAAATTGTACCAATTGATCAGATTATCCTTTTTACTTCTGTTTTGTTTAATTGAAAATAAATATCATGAACACAAATGTTGTAGTATTATTCTGCAAATTAAGAATTAGCAAGTATTGGTTGTTGGAAAATATATGGTGCCATAAATTCATTAAGGGAGGTATGCAATAATCAAAATGTAGGATAATCATCATTTCTAATTATTGTTCCATCTTAAGCTTTCTGATAAACGTATAAAGGCGGTAGGCTCCAGTTTGTGATAATATTCTTAATGAGGTCCATACTTCTGAAAGCTTAAGTGCTTGTTCAAATGTAACATTTCTTGAAAAACCAGCAAAACCAATTATCTGGTCAAACATAACAGATACCCTTTTTTCATTTGAAAATATACAACATTTTTCAATCTTCACAATTCATCGAAAATTGTGGGGATACGATTAATTGCACATATCTCAAATTGAGGTACGGCGTACAAAAACACAATAATATTTCAGTTGATTATACTTCGGTGCGCTTCATCTCGCCATGATTATTATAACAGCATTTCATTTCTATTTCTGGTAAACTAAGTGTAACAATTGCCACTAATGATAATATTGTGGGAAACGTTACATATGTAACAAATACCACTAAACTTGACAATGTGGCAATTGTTACTATCTTTGCAGATAATACTATTATAACAGATATGGCTGTAAATGAAAATGCTAATGATATAATTGAATATTTTAAAGGTAAAGGTTCATTTGGCAAAGAAGATCTTTATGCCTTTTTTAAAGGCACAGGAATTAGTATTTCAGATGAAGCTCTTAGAATAAGGATCCATAGGTTAAAGAAAAAAGGTATTATCCAATCAGTTGTCAGGGGGAAATATACCATTGGCCAAAAGCCTTTATATATACATGGGCCAGATAAATTAATAAGGAGGGTAAAAAAATTATATCTATCTGAATATAATGAATTGGATTACTGTACTTGGTCAACAAATTGGCTACAGGATTTAATGCTCCATATTCCAGTCAGGTCTTTTTATGTTTTCGAAACAGAAAAAGATATATGTGAACCCACATTCTATCTTTTTAAAGATAATGGTATAAATGCCTATTACCAACCCAATCAGGAACAAATTGATAAGTACATACTTCCAGAAGAAAACAGCATGATGATAAGGCCGCTCATAAGCAGGGCACCATATCGGACAATTGAAAAAACCAGGATAGCAAGCATTGAAAAAATCCTTGTTGATTTGTATTGTGATACAGATATATTTTACATTTATGCCGGGAGTGAATTGATAAGGATTTACGAAAACGTATTGAATCGTTATACGATTAATTTTTCAACACTTCTGCAATATGCCGAAAGGAGAAAAAGGGATAAAGAAATCAGGGAGTTTATGTTAAAAAATTTCAGTCAATTGGTCAAGGACATCATAGCATGATAACAAAAGAGACATTAGGAAAGGATTGGATAATGGAGTTCAGGAAAAAACCCGGATTACAAAAAAGCGATCCTGCCATAATTGAAAAAATGATTTATGCATTATACCTACTTGAAAATTTGGCCAAACAAAAATTGGATACAGAAAACTTTCAATTACAAATTTTGATGTTTTGAACGATATTTTCAATACTGCACTTTTAATTGCAAAAAGAGAAAAGAACAAAGGGGGTGGACTTGAAAAATTCAATGAAATAAAAACAGGTTTATTGAAAATTCAAGGATATATTATTGGTTCTGCTTTTAGGATCGAAAAAGCCATCGGGGCCTCGGCAAAATCAGCCTGGTTTGCCATGAAATTAAAAAACAAGAACTATTCGCCTATTGAACTCTACAATCCAGGAATTGATGTGGCAATATTACAGATCGAGAATAAAGCTTATCAGTTTCTGAACAAACTAAAAAAAGCGAATAAGCCGGCATTTTATTATTGGTATAAATGTTTGGAGGAAATTGGCGAATTAGACTAAACATATAAAATCCCTCCTGATCCTGGTTTGACAACAAAATCACCTACATTGTCATTTGACGAAAACAGAATCGGAAAAACCGTACCCAATCCAAATTATGTTTTTAACTTTGAGCCAAATATTCAATACGGAAAATGCGGAAAAAAGTAGATTTTCTTATCATAGGGTCTGGGATTGCCGGACTGTCATACGCACTGAAAGTGGCGGACAAGGGAAGTGTTTGCATTGTGACAAAAAATGTAGCCGATGAAACCGCCACAAAATATGCACAGGGCGGGATAGCGGCCGTCATGTACACTCCCGACACTTACGAGAAGCACATCCGGGACACCATGATCGCCGGGGACGACCTCAGCAATGAAGAGATTGTAAGGATTTGCATTACCGAGTCAACCGACAGGGTGAAGGAGCTGATAGAATGGGGAACCCATTTCGACAAAACCCAAAGCGGCAAATACTCCCTTGGAAGGGAGGGCGGCCACTCAGAATACCGTGTGCTGCACCACAAAGACAAGACCGGGGCGGAAATCGAAAGGGCACTTTTACAACAAATCCACGAACACAAAAACATTGAAATGCTTGAGAACCATTTTGCCATCGACCTGCTTACGCAGCACCACCTTGGCCTTGGAGTTTCAAGGGGAATGCCCGATATCCAATGCTATGGCGCTTATGTCCTTTGTCCCGATAGCGGTGAAGTCCTGACCATTTTATCAAAGATTACCCTGCTTGCCACGGGAGGAGCCGGAAACGTTTACAGCACCACTACCAACCCTGAAATTGCAACGGGCGATGGTGTGGCCATGGCTTATCGCGCCAAAGCAACGATTGAAAATATGGAGTTTGTGCAATTTCACCCTACCTCACTCTACAATCCCAACGAAAAACCTTCCTTCTTGATTTCAGAAGCTTTGAGGGGATTTGGCGGAATCCTGAAAACAAGGGACGGTGAAGAATTCATGCAAAAATACGATGAAAGGCTTTCGCTGGCACCACGAGACATCGTGGCCCGTGCCATTGACACGGAAATGAAACTAAGTGGGGATGACTATGTTTGCCTTGATTGCCGCCATCTTGATAAAAACGAGCTGATCGTCAATTTCCCGACTATCTATGCAAAATGCCTGAGTATTGGTATCGACATAACAAAAGACCCCATTCCGGTGGTTCCTGCTGCCCATTACCAATGTGGCGGTATCAAGGTGGATGCTTTTTGTAAAACAACCCTGAGCAACCTTTATGCTTCCGGCGAATGTTCGTCAACCGGCCTTCATGGCGCCAATCGCCTGGCTTCAAATTCCCTCTTGGAATCAGCTGTCTTTTCCCACAGGGCAGCCCTGGAAACCAAAAGGAAAATTGACACGATTGATTTCAGGGATGACATTCCCGACTGGAATGCCGAGGGCCTGAAAATGAACGAAGAGATGATCCTCATAACGCAAACCACCCGGGAACTGCAATCCATTATGACAAACTATGTGGGTATCGTACGATCGAACCTCAGGTTAAAAAGGGCTTTGGACCGCCTGGAAATCATTTATCGGGAAACGGAGGACTTGTTTGACCGCTCGATAATTACTGTCGAGATTTGCGAACTCCGCAACCTGATCAATGTGGCTTACCTTGTGATAAAGATGGCAATGGTGCGCAAAGAGAGCCGTGGCTTGCACTATTCCATTGATTATCCACAAAAGGCACAGATCAAAATGAATTCAAGAAAATAAAGATGGCAATAATTAAAAAGGTAAAAGGCATCAGCCCGGTTTTTGGCAAGAACTGTTTCCTGGCCGATAATGCTGTTATAACAGGCGATGTGATAATGGGAGATGATTGCAGTATTTGGTTCAGTGCGGTCGTAAGGGGCGATGTGCACACGGTACGTATCGGCAACAATGTGAACGTCCAGGACAATGCCACTGTTCATTGCACCTATAAAAAAGCACCGGTGAGTATTGGCAATAATGATTCAATAGCCCACAATGCCGTGGTTCACGGCTGTACGATCCACGACAATGTACTTGTTGGGATGGGCGCCATTTTGATGGACCATGTGGTGGTGGAAAGCAATTCGATAGTCGCGGCCGGGGCGGTTGTTTCAAAAGGGACAACCGTAAAATCGGGCAGCGTTTATGCCGGTGTCCCTGCAAAAAAAATAAAGTCGGTGGACGTGGGCCTGGTTGAAGGTGAAATAAACCGGATTGCCAACAGTTATACTATGTACGCAAGCTGGTATTCCCCCGCCCCTGAAGATATAAAGGATAATAAAAAGGACAATAGTGAGGATGGAATAGTGGAATAATCGGATATCTGAATAATGGATTAATTCAATCTCGGCCCTTGTAATCTTTGCCCTAATAATCTTGGCTCTTGGTTCTTGGAA
>JAJRTT010000453.1 GCA_024278155.1 Bacteroidota bacterium
GATGGAGGATACAACTGGACACTTGTCCATCAAGGAGTGTTGCAAGATGTATTGATAGGAGTTGATTTTCTAAACCCCAGCTACGGAATGGCTGTGGGAGATTACGGTTATATACTGTCAACCACTGATGGAGGTGCAAGCTGGTCAAGTACGCAGCAGGTTGGCGATCAACTTTTGACAAGCGTTTTTATTTGGGATGAAGATACAGCCTATGTTGGTGGCACACCTGAATTGTTATATAAAACAACTGATGGCGGAACAACATGGGATTTTGATTATAATGGTAATTATTCCGGAAATGGTTTCTCAGGAATTACTTTTACAGATAATTATACAGGATTTGTTTGTGGCAGTTTTGATGGAGAAGGAGTCATTTTGCGCAAAGCCGGAATCGAAGGTGGGCCATCATTAACAGTTACACCAAACCCTTATGTTTTCGATGATACATATATCGGGGAAACCACATTTGCGGATTTCACTTTTGAAAATACAGGGACAGAACCCCTTGTAATTTCTGATATTACATTTACCGATCCTGCTTTTAGCATTGACTATACATCCTTTACAATTCAGCCGGGTGAAAGCGGTGCTTTGCCCGTTAAGTTCACGCCGGGCTCGCAAGGCTTTTTCGAGGGCACGATGCAGATATTCAGCGATGACCCGATCAACAACCCATACGATGTGGAATTATCGGGAAATGGTATAATTGAAACCATTGATGGCTGGCAGTGGATCGAAACCGGCTTTGATTTCATCCTGATGGACATTGAATTCCCCGAAGGGCAAAACCAGATAGGTTACTGTGTTGGCGAAAGCCTTACCTATAATGGTGATGGTATTGTAATCAAAACAGAAGACAGTGGACAAACATGGGAGCAAATCACCCCTAACGGGATTCCGGGGCTCACCGGGATGTCGTTCATTGATGTGAATACTGGTTATGCAGTTGGCTGGGACGACTATTTGATAAAAACAACCGATGGTGGTATAACCTGGCAAACCATTAACTATGCCACCAGCACATTCTCCTTCTATTATGATGTGGAATTTTATGACGAAAACAACGGGGTAGTATTGGCAAGCACTGAAGTATATGTTACGGATGATGGTGGAGCAACGTGGACCCAGAGTGCAGGTTTGACAGCATCTTGCAATATGGTAGAATACCTGAATGAAAACACCCTGGTCACTGTTGGAAATGAAAATGTAATTTTAAAATCAACAGATGGCGGATTGACCTGGGTCGAAAAAAACCCAAGCACCGGAATTGGGCCGATTTTACTTGGTGTCGATTTCCTGAACGACCAATATGGAATGGCAGCCGGGGATTATGGATATATCTGGACCACTTACGATGGGGGCGAAACATGGACAGCAGATACACAGGTGGGCGACAATTTGCTCCATACCCCTTTTATTTGGGACGAAGACACGGCATGGGTAAGTGGCACGCCCGAACTGGTTTACAAAACAACGGACGGGGGCGCCAACTGGAACAATGTGTACAATGGGAACTGGCAAAAAGCTTTTTACCGTATCACTTTCACCGACAACTACACAGGTTTTATTTGCGGTGGTTCGGGCGGCATTGTTTTGCGCAAAGAAGGCCTGGCAGAAATCCCTGCCATCAGTGTTACACCTGATGCAATTGTTTTTGAAGACACTTATATTGGTGGAAATTCAACAGAGACACTTACGATAACAAATATTGGAATGGCCGATCTTGAAGTAACAGATATTGTTTCGACAAATGATGCCTTTGAAGTTGATCTGGTTTCATTTACCATCGAACCAGGCAACAACCAGGAAATATCGGTAACCTTTGCCCCAGATGAAGACGGTCTCTTTGAAGGCATCCTTCAAATCGAAAACAACGACCCTGATAATGGGATTGTTGAAATTTCCGTTACGGGGACCGGGATAATTGCCCTTCCCGAAATTGTGGTCGAGCCCGTGGAAATCGTTTTTGATTCAACGAATATCCTCATAGGTGGTTCCATTGAAATTTTTGAAGTGGCCAATGTTGGTGCCGTTACATTGAACGTAACGGATATCAATTCGTCAAATCCGGTGTTTACGCTAAACCCAACAAGTTTTGACCTTGAACCCAACGAAACACAATCAGTTGAAGTCACTTTCGACCCGGATGCAATTGGATGGCACGAAGCAATAATCCAAATCGAAAACAACGACCCGGAAAATGAAATTGTTGAAGTAAGCGTTTCAGGGCTTGGTTATCTCATTGAGGGGATTTCCGAACCTGGCCCGGGCCAACGTGTAAAGATCTATCCCAATCCCGTAAACGATAATCTTTACCTCGACAATATTGAAGGAAAAGAAATCCACATTTATGATCTTTTGGGAAATCTAAAAACAAGTTTCCATGGGGATGAAAACACAAAAATAGTCAATGTTTCCGGTTTTCCCCGGGGAACATACATTATAAAAATTATAGGGGGAGAAGGGATAACAACCAAAAAAATCGAAGTATTGAAATAAATAACATTACAGACTTCCAGGCGGCTATTCAACCTATAAGCCGCTTGGCAGTTCAGCTCAACAAAACAACAAATTTCACGAATACCTAAAAAAAACAACAAAATGAAAAAAACAAAATTTTTAACAACGATGTTGCTTGCTTTTGCGATGGCACTCTCATTGCAAAGCATTGGGCAGCAACTCCCTGACTATGCAGGGAAGTCGGACAAAGCACCAAATTTTGGGATGGCCAAATCAGGTCCCATCCTCTTTGACCAAATGTACAATCCCGGTACCGGATATATGGTATCCCAGTATTTTACCACTGCTGCGAACAACACAAAAACCTGTGCCGCGGCCGATGATTTTGATGTGCCCGTAGGCGAAACATGGGACGTGTATTCCATCGGTATCGTGGGAACTTATTGGGATGGCTATCCGGGTGGCGGAGACACCTTGAACGTGTATTTCTTGAATGACAACAACGGAAAACCTGGCGACACGCTACAGGCATATATTAATTACACGGATTTCCTGGTACAGGAGGAAACGATAGGCACGCAAGTCCATACCTATTTTGAAATCACCCTCCCTTCGATTGTTCCTTTCTCCGAAGGCAAATACTGGGTTTCGGTCCAGATGGTTTCTGCCATGGACAATGCGGGACAATGGGGGTGGCAAGACCATGAATTCGAAACAGCTATTACCGGTGAAGAATGGTACTGGATAAACCCAAAGGACGGTTGGGACACAGGCGCAACAGATTGGACGCCAGCAAGTGTTGTAGTTGGCCCATGGTTGTCATGGGAACTCTCTTTTGCACTTTTCGGGCAACCCAATTCAAACGACCTTTCCACCCTCGAAATCACCTCTCCTGACAATTACTATAATAGCCCGCCCGTTGATGAACAAGAAGTTAAAATGATCATTAAAAACGAAGGGGAAAACACACAGACCGGTTTTGATGTAATGTACAATTTCAATGGGATCGAAGTTATTGAAAATGTAGGTTCCGTCTCAATTGCGAACAATGAAACATATGAATATGTTTTTACCGAAACCATTGACCTTTCAACGCCCGGGAATTACAGTTTAAGCGTGGCCACCCTGTTGGTGGGCGATGAAGTCCCTGAAAACGATGGGCAAAGCATGGACATCACCGTATTTGACCCAACGGTCTACACCATGCCTTCCATGCAGACAACTTCCATAACAACCTGTTCGGGCACTTTTGCCGATGCCGGTGGCCTTGACGGCAACCTTGTGGTCGATGATTGGGGAACAATCACCATTTATCCTGCAACAACAGGAGCAAAAACACGCCTTGAATTTTTACAGTTCCAAATCGGTTGGTCCGATTTCTGGATTTACGATGGTGAAAATACCGATGCCCCTCAACTGGGATATTGGGAAGACGATATTTCCCCGGGAACAATTACCGCCGGTTATCAAAACACCACAGGTGCCCTTATAGTGAAGTTCGAGGCACAGGGATGGACCCCTTTTGAAAAACCAGGTTGGGCGGCCAATATCAGTTGCCATGTCCCGGTCGAGGACGATTTTGAGGTAATGAACCTCGAACTTTCATATGCGGCCGTGTTTGAAAATGACTATCCCGTTGCCATTGCAACACTTAAAAATATTGGGACAACGATCCTTCAAAAAGATGTTGTTTTTTCTGC
>JAJRTT010000454.1 GCA_024278155.1 Bacteroidota bacterium
GAGCCTGCCCCAATTGCCGGAAATCACCACCTTGCCCTTCGCCTATTTCGTGCGGGCTTCTGTTGGCGACATTCCGAATTCCTCTTTGAACACGGTACTAAACCAGGCGGGGTCGTTAAACCCAACCTGATAGGCGATCTCGGAAATGGAAAGCGTTGAATTTTTAAGCAATTTAAGGGCTTTAGCTATCCTGACCCCACGAATGAAAATGGCCGTTGATTTACCGGAAATGGCTTTCAGCTTTCGGTAAAGCTGGCTTTCGCTCAAATGAACCCCTCTTGCCAGGTCAGCTGCGGTGAAGTCAGGCAAATCAATGTTTTTTTCAATTATCAGTACCGCCTTATGCACAAATGTTTCTTCTATGTTAAAAGGCTTGTCTGATACCTTTGGCAATTCGATCTTACTGAATTTCTCCTGCAACTGACGGCGTATTTTTATCAATTGTTCCAATCTCACGAACAGTTCTTCTTTGTTGAAAGGTTTGGTGAGATAGGCATCGGCACCATGCGACAGGCCTTCGATGCGGTCTTTGTCGGTGGCCCTTGCCGTGAGCAGTATGATGGGGATATGGCTGGTCCGTTCGTCCTGTTTGAGGGTTTCGCATACTTCAAGGCCGTCTTTTTCGGGCATCATCACATCCGAAATTATAATATCGGGTATGGATTCCAGGGCAGCATCAATCCCCTTTTTGCCATCGGGCGACCATAGTACACGGTATTTCCCCGAAAGGCAAAGCATGATGTACTTCGCCACATCGTGATTGTCTTCCACCACCAAGGCCAGTGGCAAATCTTTGTCATTATTATTTTCGGTAATCAAATCAAGTGTTGTTTCCCCGGAATCGATGGGTTGGGTTTTTACCGGTTTTGGTTTTTTCAGGACAGCATTGTTGGTTATTGGCAGTGTAACACAAAATTCAGTCCTTTCCCCCGGGATACTTTTAACGCTTATTTCACCATTCATCAGTTCAACAAGTTCTTTGGTGAGCGCCAGCCCTATCCCGGTCCCTTCCCCTTTTCGCGTGGAGGTATTGTCAATCTGGTAAAACCTGTCGAAGATATGCGGAAGGTGTTCATCATTGATACCGATGCCCGAATCCTGCACTTTTATCACCAAATCCCCCTTTTCGCCGTAATTTCCTTTTTTTACGTGGAAAATGATTTTCCCCCCTTTTGGTGTAAATTTGATGGCATTGGAAAGCAGGTTCGAGGCAATTATGAAGATTTTGTCCTGGTCGTAATCCATCACGATCTTATTGGTTTCGTGATAAAACACCAGCTTGATGTTTTTTGAATCGGCCATTGATTGGAAAGATTCCAGTACATATTGGAGATAGGATATGATATTGTCATGTACAAGGTCAAGTTTCATTTTCCCGTCTTCTATCTTCGACATGTCGAGCATTTGCTTTATGAGGTGCAATAACTTGTCGCTGTTCCTCTCTATCATTTCCAGCTTATTGTCAAAATGTCCTTGTTCGTCCTTGTTTAAACTGTTCCTTAATTCAAATGACATCCCTTTGATTACTGTGAGTGGTGTTCGGAACTCATGGGTAATATTGGAATATAAGCGTGATTTCAGTTTGTCTATTTCTTTTAACCTAAGATTTTCCTGGTGTTCTATTTTTCTTCTCAGCGAAAAACGAAATGCCAAATAAACAACGATCAGGATGAAAACCGCATAAGAAATATAGGCCCATTTCGATTGCCACCAAAGGGGGACAATGGTTATCGGAATGCGCAACATCTCATCGCCCTGCCATATCCTGCCTTTGGTAACACCTTGGATTTCGATGGTATAATCCCCCGGTGGCAAACTCAACAGTTGGATCGACCTTTTGTCTTTTATCATGTTCCACCTGTTGTTGTCGGGCATCAGGCGATAGGCGAAAGCCGTGTTTTTGTAATAATTCAAATTAATATCCGAAAAATTTACCGTTACCGGAAACTGTGCCTGCCTTATCGATACTTGTTGGTTGTTCACGGCATGAATGGTTTCGATGGTATTGTTTTTTGTATTTGTTATCTGGATATTGTCGATGTATAATTTACTTTCGGTTTGGTGGCCGTTGAGTTTTTCCGGGTCGAAATAGGTGATGCCGTCTATTCCCCCAAAATAGAGCAGGCCGTTTTTGTCGATGAACCTTGCGTGAAGGTCATATTCTTCGCTGCTAAGGCCATCGGATTGGTGATAGTTCGTAAAGCTGTTTGTGGGCTTATCGTATCGCGACAAACCTTTGTTGGTCGAGATCCAAATGCACCCATTAAAATCTTCAAGGATGCCATAAACAACATTGTCGGGCAAACCGTCATTGATGCTGTAATTGTATAGTTGTTGGTTTTGCCAATAGTACAGCCCGCTGGTAGTCCCTATCCAGATCCCGGCATCTTTATCTTTCAATAAGGTATAAACCACCTCTTTGTCCAAAATGACAGAATCTTTCGTTTGCAACCTTGAAAAGCTGGCATTTTTAAACTGATGGTTGTCAAAAGACATGATGCTCAACCCTTTATCTGTTGCAATCCAGTAATTGTTTTTGTCGGTTTGCAGGATATAGTTTATTTTGTCGGAAGCAATGCAGTTTGTTTGGTTCGGACGGTTCCTGTAATGTTTGAACCGAATGGTGTTATTCGGGAGGTTCCCTGTAAAGCGTTCGAGCCCGCCACCGGAAGTGCAAAGCCAGATATTGTTTTCAATGTCACTATAAATATAACGGACAAAATTGTTGCTCAGGGACTTGGCATTTTGGGGATCATGAAAAATATTTTTGACCCGCATGGATCGGTATTCATCATGGCTGTTTTGGATAATAACCAGGCCTTCCCTTGTAGCTGCCCAAATGTTGTCCTTGTCTTCGAGAAGGCTAAAGCAGATATTGGAAGGCAATTGGTGGGATTCTTTCGTGAAAACGTATCGGCGGTTGTCCCTTATCAAATTGATTCCACCCCCGGAAGTCCCTACCCAAAGGTCTTGACGGGACTTTAATATAGCGAAAACAATATTTGAATTTAGCGAACCCGGAAAGTTGGTTTTGCCCTGGATCTTATTGAATACTTTGTTTTTGTAAAACAGGTTGAGGTATTTGCCCGTACCTGCCCACAACTGACCGTTCTGGTCGGGGAACAGGCTATAAACCACATTGTTGCTGATGGAGTTTAAATCCTGGTTGGAATGTACGAAGGTGTGTATCGTGTTTTGTCTTTTTGTGTCGTATTCAAATAAACCTGCACCTGTTGCCACCCAGAGGGTGTCGCCGTTCCATTTGAGGTCATAGATTACGGAAGAGGTGTTTTGGCCGGCATACGAAACAGAATATAATTGTTGGTCCGGTAAATCTATACGAAAAAGTTTGTTTTGGGTCCCGACCCAGATTTCACCTGTCAATCGGCTATTGATCACAAATATTTTTTCAAGTTTCCGTGACAAGGGAAATTCGTTGAAAAGTATTTCTTTGGGATCACTCTTGAGTTTCCCATAAAACAGCCGCCCCTCTTTTGTCCCCAGCCAAAGTGTTCCGGTTTTTGAGATGAAAACGGCGGTGGCGGTAATATCTTTGTTTTTGAAGTAAGGGAAGACCCAGGGCTGTAAATCGCTTTTGCTGCTTTTCGTTTGTAAAACGCCAATACCTTTGTTTTCAAGGGTAACATACAGGTTTCCCATGGTGTCCATTGCCATTCCCTCAATGTTGAAGTTGCGCAGTGCGCCGATACTGAAAAGACGATGTGCTTTTTTGTCGAAATAGCTTAAACCTGTGGCACGTGTCCCTATCCAAATCCTGTTATGGTCGGGCAAAAGTGCATTGATGTAATTGCCGTAACTCCCCATTCCATAATCGCCATTGTCAAATGTATAGAAAGAAGTCCCATCGAAACGGTTGAGCCCACTTTGTGTCGCGATCCAAAGGAAACCTTCATCATCCTGCACAATGTCGTTTATCGAAACTTGCGACAAGCCGTCTTTTGTCGTATAGGTGTGGATTTCGTAATACCCCTGGGAAAATCCCCCAATGCTCAGAAAGAGAAGTAGGATTAGGCAATATTTTACGGTCAGGGTTTTCAAGGCTAAAACCATTAAATTGATAAGCAAAGGTAAGTATTTTGGGGTTTACCGGTTTTTTTGGTGAAAAGTGGTGTATCACGAAGCAGGTTAACACATTATAATAGGCCCAGTCCATGCTTTCAGCAAGTTCATTGATAATATGGGTCGGTTTATTAGGGCAGTTTTTTCTTTGTTGCGAAGGGCCTTTAATTCTGCAACTAATACAAAATCATTTATAGGAAATCAAGAATACCTGTCAATCACTCCTGACAGGTATTTTCTTTCACATCGTTTTGATGTTACATTTGCTTCTTAATACGGGATAGAAGATACACATGGCCGTGTGTATCAATATACCTATTCCGGCACATAACTCCCTTCGCCCACATTTTGCAGGGTAATATCGTTTTTGTCGCGGTTGTCCACTTCCCCGTCCAGGTTGGCATCGGCAGTTGTATAGGAACCGGTCCCGGCCTGTGCGGTCCAGGTGGTTTTGTCGGCAGGGCCAATATTGCCATTGGAATTAAGATCACCTCCGTACATTCCATAAACCCCACTTGCAATTTCCTTTTGCGCCGGGCTGCTTCCGAAAGCCTGACCTGCTGCTGTTGTAAAATCATAGGCATATACCCCGGCAGATTGCGAAAGTGCATTGGCGGAAATAATCCCAAGATGGTTTCGGTGATAAACCACCACATAAAGGTTTTGGCTTACAATGGCATCAAACTGCATATTGGAAGAGCCATCCGTGCTTACCACGGATCCATTGTTTAGGACAAATCCGGCCTGTTGTGCAATTATGCTTGAAGGGTTGGCAGAGCCTGCATTTGCCGCATCGCGTAATTCGATCAAGATCCAATCCACGATATTCGCATTGGGGATGGCAACAACGTTTTCGGCTCCTGCATAGTTCCAGGGGGCAACATTGTAGGGTTGGGCCAAGGGGAGGAGCCCTGAGCCTGCCAAAGGGTTCATGTCGGTTCCGTTGAAAGGCCCTTCCAAAAATGCTTTCAGGTCGATGACAATATCCAGGGAAAAGGCCATGGGCGAGTTAATATCGCCAACCGCAAAAGTGCCCGGACTCGAAATCCCGGTACGTGTGACCGAGTGTATTGGTGAACCAGTGGAACTTTGAGCGGGCTGTGCATCCCAGCTCCCGGATGTGTAATGCCCGATACCGGCCATCGTCCTGTCGAAGGAGGCGTTTTCGTTTGCATTTGTCCAATAACTTGTCACACTTAAATCGGACCCTCCAGCCGTATTTTCGATTATTGACCAGGATGCATTGACGCAATGATCAATTTCAGGAATGGTGCTGCCGATTGTCCCATTGGAAAGGACACCCTCAAAAACCCTTGCACCGTATGTGTCAAGAACACCACTGTTTTTTAACCTAAGGGGAAGGAAGGAACTGATGGTCCCAATGGGGAAATAAATGTTGGTATTTGCAACGAATTGCTTTAACCGCCCGCTCCCATTGGTGATTATATAGTTTGAACTGTTTGCCCCAACGATGGATGCGGAACCGCCCAAAACCATATCATTGCTGTTCAATGCAAGTGAAGCCCCGTTCAGGGTCAACTGACCGCCAACCGATGACAGGAACAGCAATTCCGTGTTTGACGAAATGGTCAGATTGTTGAAGGACGTCCGGGACGTGCCACCAATTTGTTGCAAAGAAGACCCATTAAAGGTGACCGTACCGGTTGTCCCCTGCAATAAAAACCCGGAAAGTGTGGAGCTCGCCCA
>JAJRTT010000455.1 GCA_024278155.1 Bacteroidota bacterium
ATCCTTAAAATAAAGGGATTGTTCTTTTCACGATCAATATCAAAAATAGGGAAAGCCCCTCTTTGCTCAGCAAGGTCAACTGATGAACGATAGGTTTCGATGGCAAGGAGTTTATGTACTTCTTCCGAAAAATCAGTGGCTTCTTTGGTACCATACCTGCTTCCGAGGGCAGCGATCATATCGCCTTCGGCAGTGATCCCGATCCCTGTCCTGCGGCCTTGCAAGGCTTTTTCACGGATATTCATCCAAAGGTTCCGTTCCACGCTTTTGATTTCTTCCAGTTCCGGGTCTTTATTTATTTTTTCAATGATACCATCAATCTTCTCTATTTCAAGATCAATAATATCATCCATTATCCTTTGGGCCGCATGTACATGTTCCGAAAAGAGCCGTGAATTAAAACTGGCTTCTTTTGTGAAAGGGTTTTCAACATAACTCAAAAGGTTGATTGCCAACAATCGGCAACTGTCGTATGGGCAAAGTGGGATTTCCCCACAGGGATTTGTCGAAACGGTTTTAAACCCAAGATCGGCATAGCAATCGGGGATAGCTTCTTTTGAAATGGTATCCCAGAACAAAATACCCGGTTCGGCAGATGACCATGCGTTATGGACAATTTTGTCCCACAACTTCCGGGCATTGATCTCTTTTCTTACTTTTGGGTTTGATGAATCAATTGGATATTGCTGGATGTAAGGTGTATTGTCCCTTACGGCTTTCATAAAACCATCGTCTATCTTAACGGAAACATTGGCTCCGGTCACTTTCCCTTTTTCCATTTTGGCATCGATAAAACTCTCCGAATCAGGATGCTTTATCGAAATGGAAAGCATGAGCGCACCCCTGCGCCCGTCTTGTGCCACTTCGCGCGTGGAATTGGAATACCTTTCCATAAAAGGGACGATCCCGGTTGACGTAAGCGCACTGTTTTTCACAGGGCTGCCTTTTGGCCGGATATGGCTGAGGTCATGACCTACACCGCCCCTGCGTTTCATCAACTGAACCTGCTCCTGGTCGATTTTCATGATACCACCATAGGAATCGGACGATCCCTGGTTGCCAACCACGAAACAATTTGAAAGGGAAGAATTCTGATGGTCGTTACCAATTCCCGACATGGGTCCGCCCTGGGGAACGATGTATTTAAAATCTTTCAACAAGGCATAGATATCCGCCTCGCCCATGGGATCGGGATATTTTTGCTCGACACGGGCAATTTCGGCAGCCAACCTGTGGTGCATCTCGTCCGGGGTCTGCTCATAAATATTCCCGGCGCTGTCCTTCAATGCATATTTTTTCATCCAGACACTTGCTGCCAGTTCATCACCTTTAAAATATGCAGTTGCCTTTTCAAGGACTTCTATTTCTTCATATTTTGTCAGGCTTAATTTTTTTATCTGTTTTTTTAACGCTGATTTCGACTCGTCTTTCGTGATTTTCACTTCATTTGGGTTAACGGGCATGGACGGACGCTCCCTTTGCCCAATAACGCCCGAATATGCGCTATTTTCAATTCCAGACACTTTATTTCCCTCTATACTGGCAAAAAGGTTTTCGCTCATAATTCTCAATTTATTTTTTGATGTTAAAACTGTAAAATGCTGAATTTCCACGAGGTAACTAAATGAAGGGGCCTCATTTTTCGCTGTGCTAAAATACTACACAATTTGCGGTTTTTCGTCTCCCATTTATAAACAAATGCTTGTTGAAAAGATTGTATCGGGTTGAAATCAACATTAATAAGCCCCCAATTTAATACTTATCAACATTTTTTTAATAAAAATATGGCAGCTTTAGATACTAAGATTCCATTATGCCAAATACTCAAAATGTGGTATTTACGGGGTAAATGGAAGTCGAAATTTAAAAAGGATAAGAAATAAATCCGCTTGTTCAGTCAACAATCCAAAATCTATTGGGAACCACAGGTCATTGCCTGTGTAACCCGCAACCTTATCCAGATATTTGTTCAGGCAACATTGGCCCCAACAAGTATTGTTTAATTTGTGAAATAAGGGACTATTTGCAAAAGCGGTTTATTTGTTCCCCGGCCTGTCCGAACCCGAGCTTCAAAGCAGTTCGGAAATCCGCACAAGCTGTTGCACGGTCAGAACCAACCAAAGCCAAACCAAGGAAATAATAGGTAGCGCCCACATTCGGGTCGATCTGGATGGCCTGGTTAAAATCTGAAACAGCTTCCGTATTTCTTCCCACATGGAGTTTGTCAACACCACGGTTCAGCCAGGCATCAAAATACGAAGGCTTAAGCCTGATGGCTTCATCATAATCGGAAAAAGCTTTTTCAAAGTTGTTTTGTCTTGAAAATGCAATGGCCCTGTTTGAATAAGCTTCTACGTGTTTTTGGTTTAGCTTAATGCAGGTTGAAAAATCCCGAATGGCTTCATTTAGCTTATTGGAGTTCAAATTTGCCAGGCCCCTGTTGAACCAGGCATTCACAAAAGCGGAATCATAACGAATGGCCAAAGTATAATCCTGGATGGCCGCATTGAAATCCCCAAGACTAAACTTTGCGGTTCCCCTATTGTTAAGGGCCTCGGTATTTTGCGGCTGTTTTTCCACAACCGTGCTGAAATCCTTGATTGCCCCATTAAAATCCCCTGTCTGAAGTTTTGCATAGCCCAAATTTGACAAAACAAGCAAACTTCCCGGTTTTAAGGAATGTGATTTTTCATAATCGGTTTTTGCTTTTTTATAGTTGTTCAATTTGGTGTAAACCGCAGCCCGGTTGGCAAAGTTCTTATAGCTGTTCGGATTTAGTTTAATGGCATGGTTAAAATCGGAAAGCGCCCCCTTGTAATTCCTTTTATCCTGCCTGATGACCCCACGGTTGGTATAAGCCACTTCCGCTGTGGGGTGTTTTTCAATGATATCGGAATAAAAATGCAGGTCATCCTGAAAAACGCCAGTCCTTTGGAATGTCTGGAAAGCAAGGAAGAAGAAATATCCAACCAAAGCTATCCGGACTGCTTTTTTTAACAATGTTTTATTCTCAAATAGTCTTTGAAAGAGATAAGCCATCAAAATAAATATCCCAACGGAAGCTACATATGCATAGCGGTCGGCCATGATATAATCCCCTGCGGGGAATTCAAATAATTTGAGCAACAAGAAAATATTGACCATAAAATAGAGCAGGCCAAAAGCAATCACCTTATCCTTTTTGACCGACCGGAAAAACAGCCATAATACAGCAGCTGTAAATACAAGCGAAAAAATGGCCTTCCACAAAAAAACCCCTGTGATTTTGGCCGGATAGGGATAAAACCCACTCAATTTGTAGGGGGCTGTCAGTTTAAATACGTATTGTACA
>JAJRTT010000031.1 GCA_024278155.1 Bacteroidota bacterium
CCAATTACCCAATTACTATCAATTACCACCAATTACCCATTTCAATTACTTTTTCAAATTGCCCTTTAAAATACTACCCTCTCCTTTTCGCCGTTTATTATCCTATGAAAATTGTTTTTCGGAACATACATATTCCTTTAATGCCTTTGTTGTTGTTGCTGCTATTTGTCCAAAACGGAATGATAGCACAGGATAAGCTTGAAAACCCATGGGTAGGTTATCAGGTGAAAAATGGGGAGGGGGTTTTCAGGATTTCATATTCCTTCAAAGATCAGTTTGGCTACCGGCAGGATTTTCATTTCAGTTTTCCCAAAGAAAAAGTGAACAGGGATGTTTCAAAGTTTGGTGTTCCCAAGTCGATATTTGATGTTTATGCGGTAACGGAGAAAAACCTGAAATACCGAAAATGGTTAATGGATGAAGGCCTGTTCCGGTTGAATGGAAAAACCGTGGAAGTGGACAAGCCGGCTTTTGTCAATTATTACAGCGATACGTATTGCAGGCCCATTGCAGAACAAATCGTGGAAGCCCTCGCAATTTATGGAAAAGACAACCGTCGTGAGCGGATAGAAATGGCCATGCGTTTTGTCCAGGATATACCCTATGGTGTGCCGGAGTTCGCGAACGAAACAACGCATTTTGGTGGTGTGAGCCCTCCGCCGAGGTTGTTGATTGAAATGAAAGGTGACTGCGATTCCAAGGCCCTTTTGTTTGTGGGCATCCTTGCCTATCTGATTGATAGTGGCGACATAATATTCCTGAACCAGCCCCATCACCTTCTGACCGCCATTAAAGGGGAGCCCCAAAAAGGATTGACCTTTGTCCGTTACAAACGCGGGAAATACCTCATCGCCGAAACAGCCGGCCCCGGTGAAAGAAAGCTGGGGCAAAAAGGGAAATACTATACATCAAAAGTGAACATTGAACAGTTGGTTGGTATAAACAACGAAATTATCCCCTATCGTGAAAAACCATTGGCAAAGAAATACAAGAAATAACAAACCAGGCTTTTTTATGGCAAAGGTGGTTTAATACCTGTCGTGTCCCATGCAAAAAGGCTTGCTTCGGCACAACACGTTCAGCCGTTAACTTAAAAAACCTACCGTTAACTGGTTTCCCCCCTGGCCTAAAACAATTTTGCCTATATTTGGCAAACCATTAAAAAACAAAGAACGTTTTGAACAAAACAAAAATATGCAATTTGATGTGCTTTTTCTGTTACGGCAGGAAGTGTAGCCTATTGGCAATTCTTTATATTATTGCATATCAGACATTTACCCCCCCCCCGTAAATATAAAAGGATAATATCCTGTCTTGGGGTGGGCACTCAGGTGAAGCCAACCTTGGTTTGCCTGGGGATATTCCGTTTTCATCTTTTCTGAACAGGGCAAAGCGAATTAGCCATTGATGCCCTAAAATTATTTTTTACACAAAAAAACAGAAAAGATGAAAAAACATATCTATAAAATAGTATTTATTGTTATCTTGGCGATGATGATATCAAACATAACAAAATCACAAACACACGGTAGTTGGGTGGTGCCTCCTTACAGAATTGATTTTTATGACAGTGGACCAGTAGTTTCAACAGGATTATATGCAACAAGCCTTTATTATGCTTCAGATGCAGGATTCAAGCATAACGGAGATTTACTTTTTTACATAATTGATAATGAAGTTTTTGATGTAAATTCAGTGTATGTTGGTGAATTATGGGATGAGGTAGGGCAGTTTGAAACAGAGGTTATCAATGTACCTGGTGAAACTGATAAGTTTTATGTTATTGGTGGACGTAAAATTCCTGAAGGGGGCTATTATAAATACGCCCTTATTGATTGTTCGCAAGGGACACCTCAAATATCCACAACACAGAATATTACATCCACATTTGAACATGCAGCTATTGCTATTACAGAATTAAACAATAATTCTCGTTATTTGTATTTAACAAAAATAAGTGATAACCAAGTAGGTGAAGTACAAAAATATCTCATTGATGTTAATGGCATAAATTATGTCGAAACAATTGTTACAAGTAATGACCCTATCTTAAACAATTATAATTACTTTAATGCTATCAATTTGGAATTCAACCAAGATGAAACAACTTTAGCTTGGTGTAGGGCTTATGGTGACGATATCTATATTGTCAACATAGATAATCAAGGGAATTTCCTGTCATCTGAAATCATTCCTGTAAATAAAGGCAACATTAGTGGGATTGAGTTCTCTAATGTCATGGGAAATAATATTATTTACGCTTCGTGCAACAATCAGTACGCAGGTGGCATCCAGCAAATAAACTATTTAACAGGGCAACTTGGCACACCATTGACAAGCAATGGAAGTTATGGAGAAACATTTCTGGAAACGGCAACAGATGGTTATATTTATGCTGTTTCAAATAATGGTGAAAGCCTTGGAAGGATTGATCAAACAACAAATACTTTTACCCCTTCTGTTATTTCCGCATTATTTATAAATAGTAAAGGTGGTGAAGTTTATAAGCTACCAAATGACGAAACCCTTTATTCACCTTTGGGTTTAGAGATAGGTTCGAGTAGCCCAGGTTGTCCTGGAGGCGGTTCAGCTACAGCAAATCCAACGGGCGGCACACCTCCTTATACTTATCTTTGGTCACCTGGGGGGCAGACAACCCAGTCTATTTCAGATTTAAATGCCGGGACTTATACTTGTTGTGTAACTGATGCAGTTGGAGATGAAGTATGTGAAGATGCTGATATTATGATAAACCCCAATTTTTTTGATTATAGCGACGAATATCCAATTGCTTACCCAGTAACACTAACTGATTGGGATAAAACTTTTGAAAAGGGAATCAGGATATCTTCGGGATGGCATGTAACAATGATTGATTGTGACCTGCAATTTGGAAAATACGGAAAGATAATTGTCGAACGGGGTGCAATACTGACACTTGATAACTGTACACTCACAAGTTTTGCTGAATGCGGTAATATGTGGGTCGGGGTTGAGGTTTGGGGCTACAGGTATAAATCCCAATTTATTAATCCAAGTGACGACATTCAATGGCAGGGCAAACTTGAACTTAAGAATGAAACAGTCATTGAAAATGCCGAAATTGCTGTTAACTTGAAGAAAGCTGGCACAGAGAACATCTATGAAGGTGGTATTGTCCAGGCAATAAAGGCCACATTTAGGAACAATGCAAAATCCGTGCATGCATCGGACTATATTAATTACAACCCTGTCCTCCCTTCACAACATATGGACAATATTAGTTATTTCAACAATTGCGTTTTTGAAATAAATAGTTACTATATTCCTGATGTCGAGTTTTTTAAACACGCCGATCTTGATTATGTGGATGGAATAAAGTTTAAGGGATGCGATTTTATTTTGGAACCAGGGGTTTCTGGTGTTAACGATTGGAACCAGGCCATTGCGGCCTATAGTGCCGGTTTCGATGTGATGGCCATTTGTACCTCGCCCCCGGGCCAGGAATGCACACAATGGGACAAATGTACCTTTAGCGGATTCAATAAGGCCATAAATGCCAAAAATGTTTTCTCTACCTACACGTTTTGGGTGAACCGTGCCGTGTTCAACAACAATGCCACAGGCATTTACGCCAGCAACGTGCAGAACCTCGCCGTCCTGTTCTCGAAGTTCAACATTGCAAAGAACCTGAGCGATGTGGGCGAATGCGACGGAAAAGGGGCGAAATCATCAGGCTATGGGATAGACTTATTGGGCTGTACCGGCTTTGCCATTGAGGAAAACCACTTTTTGCCAACGGCCTCCGCCG
>JAJRTT010000456.1 GCA_024278155.1 Bacteroidota bacterium
CCAAGCCTCTTGGTGGCCTGTTGCGCCCGCGGCCTTCAATCCGGGCTTTCACCTTGCCCCTACGGGATTCGACCCAGATCATATCGCCCTCTTTGAAGCCTTTGTCTTCAACATCTTTGGGGTGCATATAACAAAGAGCTTCGGGGACTGCGCGGTAAAGTTCGGGAACACGCATGGTCATAGTGCCACTGTGCCAATGTTCGAGGACCCTTCCCGTTGAAAGCCAGAAATCGTATTCTTTATCGGGCACTTCTGGTGGTTCCATATACGGACGAAAGAATATCTTGGCCTTGTTGCTCAAATCTATCTTATCCTTGTTTGTCACCCCGTTCAAATCTCCCTGTGGGAGTTTTTTCAAGGCTTTCCCATAAAAGGCAAAATCACCTGTTTTTGCTTTTTTCGCATACGGATCGTATTTTGAATTGAACCTCCATTGTGTCTCCTTTCCATCCACAACCGGCCATTTCAAGCCACGAACTTTATGGTATGTATCAAAATCAGCATAATCATGGGCCTTGCCCAATCCAAATTCACGGTACTCTTCCCAGAGATATTTCTGGATGAAAAACCCGTATCCGTTCCAGGGTTGCCCATCGGAACCAACAATATCCCTTCCATCGCCTTCAGCTTCCGTATTCTGGAAATTATCCCCAATGGGATCGGGCCATGCAAATGATTTGCTTTTCTCATTGGCAAACAAAACATCATACAATGTGGCATTCGGGTTATATCCCATGGCCTGGGCTTCTGAAAGCACATCGGGCAATCCACCTTCGATTCCAGGAACGGGCTGTGCGCCCCAAACGTCCCTTATCTTGAAACGTTTTGAAAGCTCGACAATCTGCCAGACATCAGGCATGGCATCACCTACAGGGGTTACCTGTTGTTTCCAATGCTGTGTCCGCCTTTCGGCATTTCCGTAAGCACCCCACTTTTCATAAATCATTGCCGATGGGAGGATTAGGTCGGAAACTTTTGCAGAGATTCCCGGATAGCCATCGCTTGTAACGATAAAGTTGTCCATCTTACGGGCCGCTTTTATCCAGTGGTTGGCATTGGCCGAATCGTGGTAAGGGTTACAAACCTGGACCCATGCAAATTTAATTTTCCCATCTTCCAGATCGCGATGGATCTTCATGATATGCGAACCCACTTTCGGGTTCAATGTCCCCTTTGGCAATTTCCATATCTTTTCGGAAACCTCCCTGTGCTTCGGGTTTTTCACGACCATATCGGCAGGCAGGCGATGGGAAAAAGTCCCCACTTCACGTGCAGTACCACATGCTGATGGTTGACCGGTCAGGCTGAAAGCGCCATTACCCGGTTTGGCTTGTTTCCCAAGAAGGAAGTGGACCATATAGGATTGCTCGTTTACCCATGTCCCGCGTGTATGCTGGTTCATGCCCATAGTCCAGAACGAAACAACTTTCCTGCTCTTGTCCACATAAAGTGCGGCCAGTTTTTTCAGTTTCTTCTTGAAATCTTCAATGGACTCATCAGTATCCCCTTTTGCAACCTTAGCGGTATAATCCAAAGTATATGGTGCAAGGCCTTTTTTAAATTCCTCAAAGCTGATCAACCAATGTGCACCGGCAGAAGCCCTATGCTTCATTTCCATCTTGTCGCCAGCTTTATATCCCAAATAGGCTAAAGAAACGCCTTCGTCTTCGGAAAGGGTTTTTGAAAGCTCATGTTTAACAGTTTGCTTCTCTTTATCATCAAAATCCGGATGATCGGGAGTTCTCATGCCATAACCTATATCGGCATTGCCTGTAGCAAACACATTGTGCTTGTTTACAAATTCCCAATCAATTGAACCGGGATTGTTATAAACGATTTCCCTTGCAAGGAAATTCCATATGGCAAGGTCGGAACTGGGTTTAAAAATGATTTCCATATCGGCCAAATCAGAGCTACGATTGGTAAACGTGGAAAGATTGACAACCCTGACCTTATCTGGATCGCTCAATTTCCTGTCAGAAACACGTGCCCAAAGGATTGGGTGCATCTCGGCCATATTGGCTCCCCATGAAACAATGGTATCTGTCAATTCGATGTCATCATAACATCCTGCAGGTTCATCGATCCCAAAAGTCTGGATGAAGCCCGCAACCGCCGATGCCATACAGTGACGTGCATTGGGGTCGATATTGTTCGACCTAAACCCGGCTTTTACAAGTTTGACGGCAGCGTAGCCTTCCTGGACCGTGTATTGCCCCGAACCAAAAACACCAATACCTGTAGGCCCTTTTTCTTTCAGGGCAATTTTAATGTGCTTCTCCATTTCATCAAAAGCACGTTTCCAGCTTATCGGTTTAAAATTACCCGTCTTACTGAAGTTGCCTGCCTCATCCACTCTAAGCAACGGGGTTTTCAGACGGTCTTCACCGTACATGATCTTTGCGTTAAAATAACCTTTAATACAGTTCAAGCCCCTGTTAACAGGAGCGGCAGGATCGCCTTTAACGGCAACGATCCTGTCGTTTTTAGTTGCTACCATAATACCGCAACCTGTCCCGCAGAACCTGCAAACAGATTTGTCCCAACGCCAGTCCCCCTCTGCTTTTTCCTTCCCGGCCATAACCGAAAGGGGGATACTCATCCCAACAGTTGCGGCGGCGGCGGCCACGGCTGAACTTTTTACAAAATCTCGTCGTGTTAATCCCATAATATCTATTTTAAAATTATTAATTATTGTCGTTTAAAAATTACATTGACCGTAATCGTTGTAATAGGGAAAAGGACGAGCCTTTTCCCTATTACGGAACGAAATGCTTATTCAGAATATCTTTTGCGGAATTCCTTGGCGGCTTCCTGACGTCTTTTTAATTCAGCTGGGTCTTCTTTCCCCAAAACCCATTTGTGCATTTCGCTGTTCAGGATTTCGTCCAACATTTTTTCTACCCGCACGGCACCGGCTGTTTTGCCATGCTTTTTGCCCTCTTCTATTTTCTCTTTCACCTGTGGGACAAATTTGTAATAGAAATTTTCTGCCAGTTCAAAATTACCATGCCACTGTGTATAATCAGGCGCCATCATCGAAGCACCCATCCTGGCACGGCGGCCTTCGTGATGCCATAACAGGAAGAATGTCATTTCCAGTTCCTCATCGAATTTAACCGGGGTCAACAAGCCTTCTTTCTTCAAGGCCCCCATAAGTTTGGTGGCGGGAATCCCGTATTTATCATTATACATGTTCACCTGATTGTCGTATTGTTCATAGAAATTAAACACATATTGCTTGGTATGGCACTGGAGGCACACATTGTGCATTTTATCGCGCCTCTCTTCCCAGGTGAGGAAATCATCGGGTGGTTCTTTTCCGAGTTTCTTGAACTTGGCAAGTTGGGCCGCATCAATTTTTTGGGAAACTTTCGGACGAAGGGTCCAGCTAATACGATCACCCACGTCATGGGAAACCGGCTGGTCAGGTGTTGCGCTCATGTGGCAGGTTGCACAAGTTGGTGCGGCATTATAATCTTCGCCAACTACCCAGGGCTGTGCATCCAAATTCATTTCATTTTTATGTGCCTGGAAATTAATACCATGTTTCGATTCATTGTATATCTCCAACTGAGGGTGGTCTGGACCCATATGGCACTTACCGCAGTTTTCGGGTTGGCGTGCCTGGGCAACCGAAAAGCGGTGGCGGCTGTGACAGGCCGAACATGAACCCTTCGAGCCATCAAGGTTTATCCGTCCCATACCTGTATTTGGCCAGGTCTTGGGGTCGAATTGCAGAATACCGTTCTTTTTAACCGCATTGCCATCTTCATCCTTCAACAATTGAATCCTTGATCCATGGCATTGCCAGCAACCATTGGCCGCAGCCGGGTTAAACCCATCGTTATATGCTGCGTGGCCTTCAACAACCTCGGCAAGCACGTTGTCGAGCGAGCCCATGATTGCCCCTGCATCGGCATGGTGGCTTCCCATGAATTCGGTAGCCTCATCTTCGTGGCATTTTGCACAATCCTTTGGTGTAACAATAGTTGAAATGAATGATCCTTCGTGGGTATATCCGTCCAAATCGCCTTCCTCCGCCTTATGGCATTCCATACATCCCACGCCCACTTCGGCATGTTTACTTTGAGACCAGTCTTCAGTAATTACTTTTCCATTGCCCTTTTCACTGTGACAACCTATGCAATGTTCCGTTTCGGAATCTACAATAGGTTTTGGCCTGTAATCGGGCATTGACCTTTGGACTTCTTTCCAAAGCGCAAAGATCAAAACAATGAGGAACACTACACTAAGTATCCCGATAATTGTTCTTTTTGTGTTTAAACTTGTTGCCATCTGTATATATTTTTAAGTTAGATTTATTACTGATTTATTTGTTTGTTTATAAAAGTTAATGTCCAACGATTTCCCATAACAAGAATACATTGATCAATAGCATCCCAATAATACCAATCCAGAAACCCAATTCTTTTCCGGGGAGTTTCTTCTCAAAAAACCGATCGATGAAAGGCCAGAAGAAAAGGATTGCAAGAAATACCATGGGCCCCAAAACACCGACTGTTAAATTTGTGATTTTCAACCAGCGGAATACCGGATAGAAATACCATTCGGGCTTGATGTGCAATGGGGTTACATTTGGATTTGCCGGATCGCCCAACTGTGCGGGGAACAACAAAGACAAAACCACAAGGACAACCATGATTATGGAAACCATGATAAGTTCGGTATAAACATGATCGGGGAACAAAGGGAAAGTTTTCTTTTCCTTTTTTTCATCGCCCTTGAACTTCAATTCGCTCACACCATGTGTCCTGATAAGATATAGGTGTATCCCAACTGCCAGCATCGTCAATATGGGAAGCAGGACTACGTGGAACAAGTAGAACCGAGTCAGGGTGTTTTGACCGATTTCCGAACCGCCCCGCATAAAGTCGGCAATCCAACCGCCGATAAACGGAGTTGCACCGGCAATCCCGGTCCCGACTTTCATGGCCCAATACGACATTTGTTCATATACCAGGGAATAACCGGTAAAACCAAACATCAAAACAAGAAGAAACAAAACCACCCCAAACATCCAGTTCATTTCCCTTGGTTTACGGTATGTTTGCGTAAAGAACACCCTCATCATGTGGAGAATCAAAGCTGCGATCATAATGTTGGAAGACCACCGGTGGATACTCCTGATGAGCCAGCCAAATTTTGCGGTGTAAGTTATGTAGGCCACGCTTTCGTATGCTTTATCAGCATCGGGCACATAATAAAAGATGAGCATAATGCCCGTGATTATTTGTACCACGAACATATAAAGAGGTGTGCCGCCCAACGCCCACCACCATCTTTTTAAATGGTTTGGGATGGGTTCGGCGGTAAGTTTGATCAAAGCTTCCTGATCAACGGGAAACGATTCTGCAAGCCAATTTTTGATTCCTGCCATAACTTAACCCTCCTTATCTTTAAAATAGATGAATACATTGTCGCCTTCCAATTCCACTTTATAGGAATCGAGGGGACGGGGCGGAGGGCCGGCAAGGACGTTTCCGTCTTTATCAAAGCGGCCCTGGTGGCACGGACAATAAAATTCTTTTTTGTCCTTTTGCCAATAGACAGTACATCCCAAATGGGTACAAACGGTCGAGAGGGCTTTTACTTCCCTTTCTCCCGTACGCACGATCAACAAATCCTTCCCCATTAAATCCTTGTATTTCCTTGTGGTGTCGATCGGCAGTTCTTCGAGATGCACCGTAAAAATCCGCCTTTGCAATTCACGTTTTATCGGTGTGATAAAACGGACACCCATTGCGGTGATACCTGCAAAAGCAGCACCCAATGGGATAAAGGCGAGCATGTTTTTAAGTGCGTTTCGTCTGTCCATTTTTTAATGATTTATGTGATTATTTACTTTGGTAAAATGTCGGTTTGAAAATCAGCATTACCCAGCCCCAGGTATTGCCCTTGTCCACCTGTGTGCCTTTCAGCACTTCCATGGTCTCACTCGCAAACATCATGGAATAGCCGGCCTTTATGGCCATGCCCTTGGTCACCGAATAGCCCACAACAACATCTATCTCTGTCCCAAGGCCTTTTCCA
>JAJRTT010000457.1 GCA_024278155.1 Bacteroidota bacterium
GTGGCCACCCTCAAATATTTTATTTCCAATATAACGTTCCATAATACGGATGGAAGCAGCTTCCTGATTGATGAAGAACACTATGTTGACGCAACCGACCCCACTACATTGAATTATTCACCAAATGTAAAAATCCCCGAAGGAGAATATTCCTCCATCTCCTTTATTTTTGGTTTGGATACCCTTAAAAATAAAAACGGAAGGTATCTCAATCCTCCTGAAAGCAATATGGAATGGCCACCGGCCATGGGACAAGGTTATCATTATATGAAGCTGGAAGGAAAGATAGATTCGGCAGGGACAATAAAAAATTTCCAGGCACATACCGGGCAATCCATGGGCAATCCTTATTTTATTGAAGTTGACCTGCCCAACTCAGGTTTTACGGTTGAAGGGGGGACTTTTGAAATTATGCTTAAAATGGACATCGGCAAATGGTGGGGATCCCCCAACCAGATCGACTTGAATTTCATGACCTCAATGATGGGAAACCAGACGCTTCAACAACAGTTGCACGAAAACGGCAAGGATGTATTTTCAATTGAGATTACACATCTTATAACAATCACAAACCAATGAAGACAACTTTCAAATTACTTTTATTCCTCGTTTTGGGGCTTCTGGTTTTTATTGCTTGCAGAAAAGATACGACACAAGAAGAACCGCCCGGAGAGGTATATGACCCTACACCTTATGAAGTAACAAGGCCAAAGGGTTTTCCTGATATTGTTATCCCGGATGACAACCCGATGACTCTCGAAGGTGTTCAATTGGGGAGAATGTTGTATTACGATAAAATACTTTCGGGCGACAATACACAATCCTGTGCTTCTTGCCATGCCCCTGAATTTTCGTTTACCGATAACGGCAAGCAATTCAGCGAAGGGATTGATGGCAGCATCGGAAACCGTAATTCCCCATCGGTAATCAATACGGCATGGATGCCTTCCCTTTTTTGGGACGGAAGGGCAGCAACGGTCGAAGACCAGGCTTTGGGTCCCGTGCCAAATCCCATCGAAATGAATTTGCCCTGGCCCGAGGCCATGCAAAAACTCAATGCGCATCCCGGTTACCCTGACTTGTTTTTCAAAGCATTTGGCACCAGGAACATTGATTCGATGCTCGTGGCAAAAGCAATCGCACAGTTTGAGCGAACGATGATTTCAAGTAATTCAAAATGGGATCGGTATTTAAGGAACGAAGCCTCGCTCACACAAGCCGAAGCCCAGGGCTTTGAAATTTTCTTCTCGGAAATCGGGGATTGTTTTCATTGCCACTCAACTATTTTGTTCACAGATAACCTGTTTCACAATAATGGGATGGATGCAAATTTTACAGATGTGGGCCTGGGCGAAATAAGCGGGAACGCAAACGATATTGGCAAGTTCAAAACCCCAACTTTAAGAAACATTGAGTTTACGGCCCCTTTTATGCACGATGGCCGTTTTGAAACAATTGAAGATGTGGTCGATTTTTATAGCGAAGGGGTTGTTTGGTCGGAAACCATCGACCCGCTCATGAAAAAAGTGGGCCAGGGGGGATTGCACCTTACGGACGATCAAAAGGAAAACCTTATTGCCTTTTTGAAAACACTAACGGACGAAAGCTATATCGGAAACCCGGATTTTTCTGATCCGTTTGAAAATTGAGATTATAAAAAGGAACGTCATTGCGAAGCATTTAAAGGATGGCAAAAGCGCAAGAAATCTGTGGCAATCTTTTAACTGCGAAAGGATATTGCCGATTGCCACATACGCCAACGCAAAAGCCAACCAAACGGTATTTCGCAATGACGCTCCATAATAATCATTATGTTTTAATTTATAACTAACAGATGAAAATCAAGTCAATATTCGTATTAAATCTTTTAATCGTTCAGCTAATTATTGGGGATTCTGCTTTCCCCCAATTACAATTTATCCGCTACGATTCAATTCCTGTGGAAATCTCCGGGGAAAGCATTTCATTGCCCTGGGCCGGCGGTTTCAACAGCCCTCAGTTCTCCTCCATTGATTTGAATGGCGATGGCCTGAAAGATTTGGTAGCCTTTGAAAGGGATTGGTTTGGAGCAGTGAAAACCTTCATCAACAAGGGGACACCCGGCGAAGTGGATTACGAATACGACCCTTCCTACCAAATTTTTTTCCCTGTGATGCACAATTGGGCCTTGTTCGTTGATTACAACTGTGATGGGAAAGAGGATATTTTCACTTCGGTGCCGGCCGGTTTGGCAGTTTACCGCAATGACTTTTCGGAAAAAGGGGGATTGCATTTTACCTTGGTCACTTCACTCCTTTTTAGCGAAACCCCAAACGGACAGGAACATATTTATGTGAGCCCGCCCGACATGCCGGCCATTGCCGACATTGATGGCGATGGGGATATCGATATCCTTTCATTCGGGATTTTGGGGCAAAGGGCAAATTACTTTAAAAACAGGTCGATGGAAAACAATGGAAATTGCGATGACCTGGACTTTGTTTTGGAAAGTGAATGTTGGGGCTATTTTTCCGAAAGTGATCAGGACAATACGATTACTTTGTTCGATACCTGTGGTGTAAAATCCAACTCACCCAAAAAAGAAACCCGCCATGCAGGTTCGTCCCTGCTTGCCATTGATTTTAACGGTGACGGTGCAAAAAACCTCATGCTCGGCGACATCAGCAATTCAAATATGACAATGCTCACAAATGGAGGGACTGCCCAGAAAGCCTCCATGACCGCTGTTGACACCGCTTTTCCTTCTAACTCGCTTCCCGTTGACCTTACCGCATTTCCTGCGGGATATTATTTGGATGTGAACAACGACAATAAAAAGGACTTGTTGGTCTCGCCCAATAATCCCAATACTTCCGAAAATTTCAACCATATCTTGTTTTATCAAAATACGGGTTCCGAAAACACACCCGTTTTGGAGTTTCAGCAAAAAGGTTTTTTACAGGACGAAATGATCGATGTGGGCGCCGGGGCAAAACCTGCTTTCTTCGATTATAACGGAGATGGCTTACAGGATATCGTCATTGGCAATTATGGCTATTTTGAAGAAACCAATGTATATGCCGGACAACTTTCACTGTTCGAAAACACGGGAACAAGCAACTTGCCGGCCTACAAGCTCATCACACGGGATGCCTGGGGACTTTCACAGTTTGACCTGAATGCCCTCTCCCCCGCATTTGGCGATTTGGACAATGACGGAAAAATGGAAATGCTCATCGGCGACGAAAACGGGAATGTCCATTTGTTCAAGGACAATGCAAGCCCAGGAGACCCTGCCGAATTTGTCCTTGAAACCGGTATTTACGAAAATATAGATGTGGGCCAGTTTGCCACTCCCCAGATTACGGACGTGAACCGGGATGGCATGCCCGACCTGTTGATCGGTGAAAGGAGCGGCACGGTCAATTATTATGAAAACATGGGAACGGTTTCCGGGCCCGATTTCAACTCCTCTCCCACCAACGATTTTTTTGGGGAAGTGGA
>JAJRTT010000458.1 GCA_024278155.1 Bacteroidota bacterium
ACAAAGAAATAAGGGTGGAATATTCTTTGTGAGATTTTTTCAAAAAAAACCTTCAAATTCCTGCCAATTCATAAATTTGCAAACATTATTATAATAAAGAATTGTTTCTTCCCCGTTCCCAATTTGTGATAGCAAATTTTAGATATGGAATATTTCCCAATATAGAGGGGGATAATAGAGGGGGATAAAGGGGGAGCAATCATTTACTTAAACAAAAACTGCATACAAATGAAACAACTAATCGAATGTGTCCCGAACATCAGCGAAGGCCGCGATGAAAACATTATCAAACAAGTAACCGATGTGGTTGAGACAGTTGAAGGTGTTCGCCTGATCGACGTTGACCCGGGGAAAGCCACCAACCGTACCGTGATAACTTTTGTGGGCGAGCCGGAAGCCGCATGTGAAGCCGCTTTTAGGGTCGTGAAAAAAGCTTCCGAGTTAATTGATATGAGCAAGCATTCAGGGGCACATCCCCGATTTGGGGCAACCGATGTATGTCCATTGGTCCCTGTTTCAAACATTACAATGGAAGAAACCGTGGAATATGCGCGGAAACTTGGGAAAAGGATAGGAGAGGAGTTGGGCATCCCGGTTTACAATTATGAATTTGCCGCATTTACCGATGAAAGAAAAAACCTGGCAAATTGCCGTGCAGGGGAATATGAGGGCTTGAAAGAAAAATTGAACAATCCGCATTGGAAACCCGATTGGGGCCCGGCAGGATTCAATGAAAACGTAGTCCGTACGGGCGTGACGGCCGTGAGCGCACGTAATTTCCTGGTTGCCTATAACGTAAACCTGAACACAACTTCCACACGACGTGCCAATGCCATCGCCTTTGATGTAAGGGAACGGGGACGGACGAAGCGGGAAGGCAATCCATTGACAGGGAAAATCGTGAAGGACAAAAACGGAAAACCGGTAATGATCCCCGGAATGTTAAAAGCCGTGAAGGCAATCGGTTGGTTTATCGAGGAGTACGGGGTTGCCCAAATATCCATGAACCTCACAGATATTACGGTTACGGCAGTCCATGAAGCTTTTGATGCCGTGGTAAAAAGTGCCGATTCCCGGGGAATACGTGTCACGGGTTCCGAGTTGGTGGGGGTCATCCCTTTAAAAGCCATGTTGGACGCTGGAAAGCATTATTTGAGAAAGCAAAAACGTTCCACGGGAATTTCCGACAGGGAAATAATCAAGATTGCCGTTAAATCACTTGGCCTTGATGAATTGGGGCCTTTCGATCCCGACAAGAATATCATCGAATATATCCTGGAAGACAAATCAAAAAAGAAATTGGTGGATATGACGGTTGCTGATTTTGCCAACGAAACAGCTTCCGAATCCCCCGCTCCTGGAGGTGGGTCGATTGCTGCGACCATGGGCGCATTGGGCGCTTCCCTTGGGACAATGGTCGCCAATTTATCGTCACATAAAAGAGGTTGGGACGACCGTTGGGAAGAGTTTTCCGATTGGGCAGAAAAAGGAAAACATTATCAGGATGAATTGTTGAAAATGGTGGACGAGGATACCAATGCGTTCAATAGGATAATGGATGCTTTTGGTTTGCCAAAGAAAACCGGGGAGGATAAGACCGCCCGTCATAAGGCAATTCAAGATGCTACGAAATATGCCATCGAAGTCCCTTATAAAGTGATGGAGCTTTGTTTTAGGTCCATGGAGGTGAACAAAGCCATGGCAGAAATCGGGAACCAGAATTCTGTTTCCGATGCGGGTGTTGGTGCCATTGCCGCATTGGCCGGCGTAAAAGGTGCTTATCTCAACGTGAAAATCAATACCGGCGATTTGGACGACAAGGCATTTGTAAAGGAAATCCTTGCGAAAGCGAAAGACATTATGGGAAAAGCCGCCCAAAAGCAAAAGGAAATCCTTGATATCGTTGATGGGAAAATGTAGTGTTTTTTTAAAGAGTTAACGGCTGGCTTTTTATCAAATAATCTTTACCATATGGATTTTGGAATCGACTATACCCTGTTCAAATTGAATCCCGGTTCATTTGACCATCAAAGTAGCATCCACGGGATAAACCATACCTATCGTGTGATGTACAATGTCTTGCAAATTGCGTCAGGACAGGGTTTGAACAGGGAAGGGGTGTCTGCTTTTTGTGCCGCCTATATCCATGATCTTGCCCGTTTGAACGATGGTTATTGTACCAAACATGGTGGCTGGTCTTCTGAAAGGAAACTTCCCATCTATAAAGATTTATTTTTGGAAATTGGCCTGAACGTTACAGATTTAGAAAAAGTCGAAATTGCGGTCACGAACCATTCAATTCCCAAAGAACTTGATAAAAACGACAGTGCTTATCTCGTTACCGCATTGCTGAAAGATGCCGATGCCCTGGATCGTATCCGGCTTGGTGAAGGGAATCTGGACATCCGGTATTTACGTTTCCCTGAAAGTAAAAAAATGGTATCTCGGGCAAAGGAAATATTTTCGCCACGGATAAAATGAGTTTTCGTAGTTTTGCTGAAATTTTGAATTTTATCAACGAATTATAAAGAACAATAAAAGATCAACAATTATGGTGAAACATATTGTAATGCTCAAGCTGAAAGACACAGAAAACAGGATCGAGAAACTTGAGAATGCCCTTCAATTGAAAAAGGCAATTGAAGCCCTGGGTTATAAAATCGATGAGGTAAAGTATATGGAAGTTGGCCTGAACTACAACGAGAAACCAACTGCATTTGACCTTGTATTGACATCAACTTTTGACAACGGTGAAGCCCTTGATGCCTATCGGAGTCATCCCGAACATATCAAAGTCCTTGATTTCCTTGACAAGGTAACCGAAAAAACAGCCGTTGTTGATTACGAAATCTAATTCGTTTCAATTTAAGGTTTTAATTGTTTTGGCATATTGGATAGCTTTTTCCCATTTGTAAATACTTGATCTCAGGCATTAACAAAATTTATGGAAATTAATTTTAATATCTCCCAAACAAAATCGAATATTGCAATAAATTAAAATCACCCTCAATATGTTAGCATTCATTTTTCTTTTGCCCATTTCTTTTACCATTCCCGCAATCTTTGCCTGGAAGATATTTGAAAAAGCCGGTGAACCTGGTTGGAAGACCCTGGTCCCGTTTTACAATTTATATATCTGGTTGCAGATTATCCAAAAACCCTTGTGGTGGTATATCATCATAATGATTCCTTTTATCAATGTGTTCATGATCATGTTGATGATCGTGGAACTTGCCAAGGGGTTTAACAAAAATGCACTTTGGGAACAAGGCGTGGCCGTTGTTTTCCCGTTTGTTTATCTCCCTTATCTGGGTTTTTCAAAGGATGAAAAATTTGTGCCTGCCGACAAAAGAAAGAAGATAAAGAAAACCGTTGTCCGCGAATGGACCGATGCTATTGTGTTTGCCGTAATTGCCGCCACGATTATCCGCACATTCTTATTTGAAGCTTATACCATTCCTACTTCATCAATGGAAAAGACTTTGTTACGAGGTGACTTTCTGTTTGTTAGTAAAATAGCATTTGGGCCCAAAGCCCCGAACACGCCCCTTTCGTTTCCATTTGTACACCATACCATGCCCTTGTCAACTGACAGGAAATCTTATGTGGAATGGATCAAATTGCCCTATTTCAGGTTTCCCGGCTTGGAAAAAGTGAAGAACCTGGATGTGGTCGTGTTCAATTATCCCGAAGGGGATACCGTTTCAACGGTTTACCAAAGCAATGCAAGTTATTACCGATTGGTGAAAGCATATGGCAGGAAAGGGTTTGGAGCGACAAAAAGAAATTTGGGAATATCATTTACCGTCCGGTGGACAAACGGGAGAATTACATTAAGCGGTGCATAGGGATAGCCGGTGACACCTTGCAAATAATCGACCAACAGGTTTATATCAATGGAAAGGAACAGCCCTTGCCACCTGATGCCCAATTTAAATATAAAGTGGTCGCACCCAAAGGGATCAATGAAAAATTCCGGGACAAGGTGGATATTTCGACAGAAGATTATAATTATTGGAAGTACGATATGCAAGTTCCGTTAAGGGCCAGTGTTGCCAAGCAAATCGTCAGGGT
>JAJRTT010000032.1 GCA_024278155.1 Bacteroidota bacterium
AAACACAGTGAATAAATTTTGCAATATTGGTGGATAAGGTCACACTGAGCCTGTCGAAGTGTACCTTAATAATATCATACTACTGGTCACACTGAGCCTGTCGAAGTGTACCTTATGAAGTCATACTACTGGTCACACTGAGCCTGTCGAAGTGCGATCACTAAATTAAAACGATGTCAAGATTATCACATACCGACGAAAAAGGAAAGGCCAATATGGTGGATGTTGGCCATAAGCCCGATCAGGTGCGCATTGCCAAAGCCCGGGGCAAAATAAAACTGAACCCTGAAACCATCGACCTGATCCGGGAAAATCAAGTGAAAAAAGGGGATGTACTGACAATCGCAGAGATCGCAGGCATCCAGGGCGGGAAAAAAACATCCGAACTCATCCCTTTATGTCACCCGCTTGCCATCACAAAATTGGATGTAAAGGCCAAACTCGTTGAAGATGGCGTAATCGTGGACAGCATGGCAAAGTGCATTGGCAAAACCGGCATCGAAATGGAAGCCCTGACTGCCGTGAACGTTGCCCTGCTCACCGTTTACGATATGTGCAAGGCAGTTGACAAATCCATGGAGATCGGTGAAATCAGATTGTTGGAGAAAACCAAGGATGATTTGAATTGATCCCAGGGTTTGTGCTGGTATTGAATTTCTTTTCTGGTTTTTTTTGGTTTTTAATGCAAAAATAGAAGCCACCCTAAATTGCTTTAAGGTGGCTTCCGATGAAAAATCAAGCTGCTAATGAAAAATACTTGATTATTTTGTAACCGTCCCGCTTGGGAAATCCAAGTTTTGAACCATGTTGTAAACCATGTGGTCTGTGGCCATGTCCGGGATTCCATGAACAAGTGGCTTTAAGGTAAACGGGCCGGGGCCGTTGTCGGGCGAAGGTTCGATGCTTATCACTGCAGTTCCACCTGCAATATCGGTTGGGAAACTCAATGGATTTGGGGCATTTTTAAGAAAATCTTCTCCGGGGAAAAACCCGTCACCATCGTTCACATCGGGCAAAGCTTCACTTCCGCTATAAGGGTCGGCTTCGTCGGTTGCGGCCGTGTTCGTGAATTTCCCTGTTGTTACCGGGGTTCCGTTGATTACCACCCAACCTTCATATTTCCAGCCTTCGGGAAGGTTTGGGAGTGAAAGGCCCGTGCTTGGCATTCCGGTCGAAAGGTCGAGGAACCATATCCCGCTGTTTTCATCCGAATCACCTCCATTTGTTGGTGTTGCAAGGATGTATTTGCCTGCTGAAGCACTAAAGTCGCCAACCGGTGAAATATCCAGCTCAGCTGAGTTCCCATTGAAATCGCCGGCCAGGATTTTTGTGGCCGAAGGTGCAGGGTCCGAATCGTTCATGGGTTCAATGGACAGAACAAACTTTGTGGCATTGTCCACATCCGATGCGTTCATTTCAAACTGGATTTTTGATAACATCCCCGAGGCATCGACCGTAAATGTCCCTGAGGAAACCGGTGAACCGTTCACGATCAACCATCCTTCGTACACGTACGAGGAGCCAAGGTCTTCCAATCCGCTTAAATTGAGGTTAATATTTTTCTTGGATACCGATGGCATTTCATTTTCTTCGTCTTTCTTGCACGATGAAATTAAAATGATGCTGATCAGGGCTACTAAAATTAAATTTACTTTTTTCATTTTTATAAATTATAAGTTAAGAATTTGTTTATAAAAGCGAATATGAAAAGCAAGGTCAAATAGTTGCCCGGGGGATCAATAAAAATAAACAATCCCGATTTTTAAGCTAAACCCATTCAAATGGGTTGACATGTTTTCTTGTAGGTTTAACGTGGAAAGATTGTCGAAATACCTTGCGGAACCGCTTATCTGGAATGTATTTGACACATCGTAATTTATCCCCGACCCAAAATAATAACTTAAGAAGTTGTTTGTGTAACCGGGGCTGTTTTTCATCTCTTCGCCCATCACCTTCATGTCGTTCCCGTCATGGATTACCCTTGACGAGAAATCTGTGGTATTGTTCAGGTTTTGATTGAAAAGCAAGCCCCCTTCGGCAAACCAATTGATCTTGCGGGAAGCAACAATATTGTACTCGATCCCCAGAGGGATGGAGATGTAAAGTATTTCCTGCAGGGTTTCAAAATCGGACTCCATGAGCTCGCCATCTGGTAAATTCCCGGTACTGGGGAAGCGATAAGTAATCATTGTGCCGATTTCCCCAAAAGGTGTCATCAGTGGGATTTCCGAAGTGTTTTCGATTTCACCGTTTCCCATATCTTGCTCCGTTGAAGAATCATAGGCAAATTCCATAATGGATTTCGACCAGCTTTTTATCTCGGTTCTTTGGATACCGGTTGCAATTGCAAACCTATCGGTAAGGTAGTATTTGATTTCGAAACCGTAATTGGCCGAAAACAAATATGTGTTCCCTGTTTCGATTTTTCCAAGGCTCATTTCCCCTGATATATAGGTCGAATTATATGTCGGCAGAAAAAACACCCCAAACCCAAGTTTCCCTTTATTGCCCGCAGTCTCAATATCTGGACGTCCCGAAGCTGATGAAAAGGAAGAATCCGCGATTTTTTCTTCAACGGGTTCGTTTTCGTTTATTTTGATTGTTGCCAAAACTGCGTTCGGTTCTTTTGTCTCCGCGTCTTTTACATTGGCCTTTTCCCGGAGTGGCTCATGGATTTTAGGTATTGCTTCGTTTTGGGCTTCAACTTTTCTTGCAATCGTTGGTTTTTCCTTTTCGGTGTTGATAATTGTCAAGGGTTCTGTTTTCCTTGGTTTTACTGCGTGTTTGTTCCCCTGAAATAGTCCCTTTTCTATTGGTTTTTCGTTGTTTGACAACAACTTTGTCGGCTTTTTTTCTTTGATGGTTTCACGGCTTGAAAAGACCTTCTCTTTTTGATCCATATTGTTGTTTTGGAAGGTATCCTCCGATTTGTTTTGTGCGAAGCCTTGTGAAGTTTTAACATCGTTCTTGAAATATCCCCCCCTGAACAGTAACAAACCGGAAACAATAAACAATGCCGCGCCCAAAATGTAGAGGTATCTCCAGGGTATGAAAATCCCCTTGCGCTTTTGGATTTTTGGAAGCGTTTTTTCCCAAACAGCGTCAGAGGGGACATTCCAATTGTCATTTCCCGAAGATTCATCGGAAAGCTGCTTTTTGAAATATGATTCTAAATTGTCTGACATGATATTTGTTTAATAGTTCAAGACTTTTTCCAATTGATTACGTAACATCTTCTTTGCTTTCAATAATTGTGTTTTTGAGGTACTTTCGGAAATGCCGAGGATATCAGCAATTTCTTTGTGCATATATCCTTCTACAACATACATGTTGAAAACGATCTTGTAGCCCTCCGGGAGTTTTTGGATAAGCAAGGTCAACTCCTTGGCGCCTATGGTGTCGAAAATTTCTTCCTGATCGGGGAGTTGATTTTCAAAGTCGTCGATGCTGTCATTGAAGTCCAGTTTTTTCCATTTTCTGATATGTTGGAGTGCTGCGTTCACCATCACCTTGTTCGACCATGCCGGGAAACTTGCTTTTCGGCTGTCGAATTGCCGAAGGTTGTTGAAAACACTGATCAGGCCTTCCTGTAAAATATCCTCGGCCTCACTTTTGTTTTGTGCATATCTTAGGCAAATCATAAACCATTTACGTTTGTATCTTTCGTACAGCTCACGCTGTGCTCGAGGGTTCTTCCTCAAACATTTCTTTATGGTTTTCAGGTCGTCGGAGTGCACGGTCTTAATTATTGTTGAATTGTAAGATAAAGCAAACCCTTCAAAGATTTGCGCCTAAATATTCCTGTTGTCATTTAGTATCTATGCAACAATGCAACAATTAGTTGTCTGGGAGGTTCAAAAAAAAGCACCCCAATAATATAAAAGGGATGCTTTGCTTTTAATGTGAACTGACGGAAATCAGGTTTGCAAATTCAAACAGCACGAGTATAGATGTCCTTAATCCTCCACGCTGAATTCTTCTGTATCCACGTAAGGTTGTTCGCGATGGCCAAAGAAATGTAAAATCTTCCCGGTAATCAGTCCGGCAACGATTGCAATCACAATTGTCAGCCCGATGCCCGCAAGCTGGGCGGTGTAATTAATTCCTGTTACAACAATAAGGGCGACCAATCCGCCGAAAATACCCGGTATCCCGTGAAGGTTGGAAACTCCGCAGGTATCAACTATCTTAAGCCCTTTTTGCAAACGCGACTGGACCACGGCAAAACCAAATGTGGAAATCGCCCCGGCCGCTATGCCAATTATCATTGCCTCTGCAGGGGATGCTGTGTTACAGACCGAGCCAATGGCAACACCACCGGCCAAAGATGCATTCGCAATATCGGCAGCATCGATTTTCCCGCGGAGTTTGATCGATGCAAACCCGGTTGCCAAAGTGGCCCCACTTAGTGCCAGGATAACGTTGATAGCGGTCATTACAACTTCCTCGGGAAGGACCAAAGCTGCACAGAAACTTGGCCAGAATACCCAAAGGATCATACTGCCGAGCATGGAAAAACGATCGCTGGTGGCATCGGCCTCGATGGATGCGTCGTATTCGTTTTTGGTGGTCATGGAAATAGCGACGCCCAATCCAAAAATCGCCCCAAAAGCATGAATGACAATGGATCCTCCCGTATCAATAAAATTGCCTTTGCCAACCAGTCCAAAGCCTTCGTCGAGCATAATCCATTCGTTGAACATATAAAATGGGACAAACAATAACCCAAGGATCAAATATTGTTGCATTTTCAACCTTCCCAAAACAGCGCCTGCCGTTATCAATAGACTTGCAGCCCCAAATTCGGCCAAAATCAAAATATCGATTTGGCTCCCTTTTTCACCAAAAATGCCAAACCGCTGATGAAATAGTAAAGTGGGACAGAAATGCTCACCAGAAGAAAAGTGGCCGTAAGTGCCGAACGTCCGTATTTACGGACGAATACCATCAGGAATCCAAAACCGACCAACAGCATGGCCATCACATGGATGGCACGATAATACTTTTGTACATCTGTTAGGTTTGCAATCGTTTCACCGGAAACCCCCTGTGCTTTGATATTCCCTGAAATCAAAATCATGGCAAACAATGCCAAAGGGGCAAATAAATAAGATTTAGAGTTTTTCATTTATTCGTATGTTTATTAAAAAAACAAAGATGATTTATAATTTTTTCGGCGTCAAATGTAGAATAATATCTATCAATAACAATTTTAAATTAGGGGAATCCCAAGCGGTAAATCAACCTGAATAATTCATGGATTTTTCAGGTTAAATGTTGAAAGCCAAATATGCATTTTTTTAGAGCTTGCCTAATTGTTATCTTTTTATCTTTGCCCCGAATTGAGTGAACGCACTACAAACTAATAATACTACTAATGGAAACTAAAGTACTTTCAGTAAATATTTCGGAAAAAAAGGGGACAATAAAAAAGCCCGTTGACTATATCGAACTTTTTGAAAGAGGGGTGCGGAACGATGCGCATTCAGGGAAATGGCACCGGCAGGTGAGTTTACTGGCACGGGAGAGCATTGACAAATCATCGAAAGCCATCAACCGTGAAATTAAGTTTGGGGAGTTTGCCGAAAATATCACTACAGAGGGGATCGTGCTTTACGAAACAAAACCAGGTGACCGATTTATCATTGGCGAAACCGAACTGGAAGTCACTCAAATCGGGAAAAAATGCCATAGTGGTTGTGAGATTTTCAAACAAGTCGGGAATTGCGTAATGCCCAAAGAGGGGATTTTTGCAAAGGTGATAAAGCATGGTAAGATTAAGGCCGGGGATTCGATTGTTTATAATGCCGCCAGCACTTCTGCCCAGCCCTGAAGGGCTGGGAAACTCACTGGGAAACTCACTGGGAAACTCATGAATTACCCTGCCATTTATGGCAGGGAAAAACCAGCCCCATCGGGGCGATATTATGGTAACATAAAATATATGCACCAAGGTTTTGGCGGCCTGCCTGCACGTAGGTGTTTCGGC
>JAJRTT010000459.1 GCA_024278155.1 Bacteroidota bacterium
ACAGCCAGGTCGGTGTATTGTTGTTGTAATAAGGCAAAGCAGGGTTGTAAGGTTGGGTAACGGGGATGCTGCCGGCATCGTACAAATCGGTGTTCATGTCCGTTCCGTTAAAAGGCCCTTCGAGGAAGACGGTCAAGTCCAGTTCGATTCCTCCAATTACATTAATGGTATAGTCCTCGGCCTCACCATATGTTGTTTGTGTACAAGGTTCAGGGACTGAATAATATCTTTCCGCGACCCGCATTCGGGTTGTTCCTGGAAGTGCACCGGATGGAACGGCAATGCTTGTTGTTAAGGTAAATGTCCCTGTTGTTCCAGGTGTGGCTCCAAGATCATAGGCTTCTCCCGGATCGGTGAAATCACAGTTTTGGTTCCAGTCAATCCAGACCCAGGTATTTTGAACCCAATTTCCGTTAACGACCACATCCACGGAGATACCGTAACTAGAACCAGGGTCAACAGTTGTCGATTGAGCTGTGTAATCAGCATATCCTCCAGGTTCTGATCCCGAAGTATTATCAATTGTATTGAAGTTTACATTTGAAATCCAGTCATCCGATTGGTTGGAATAGGAAGTGGCACAATAAAAACAACTGATCACATTAATATAATCGGTTTTGGTTTCTGTGTCATTTCCATAACTATTTGTAGCAACCAATGTTGCGGAATACAACCCGAAATCCGTGAATTGCACCTCAGGGTTTTGTGATGAGGCATCCGTTCCGTTTACAAAAACAACATTTGCCGGACTGAAACTCCAATTCCAGGAGGTTGGTGCATTTGAAGATAAGTCTGAAAATACCACATCTGTATTAATTACAGGACTTATATTAGATGCGGAAAAATCTGCAATGGGTGGATCGGTAGGGGAAAAGCAGCTAATGCCGGCCGACCATCCCGGATAGGTAACGCTCCCATCGGAGGTGAAGTTGAAGGTCAAGGCACCAGCAGAGTTTGAAGCTGTAACTGTTCCGGGAGATGTTGTCCCGGTATAAGTACCGATCAATGTTGCGGACGTGTTTTCCCCATCATAGATATTCAGGAAATCCCAACCGGATTCAATATCAAACGTATTGAACGTGAACCTTGTGAACGCCCCGGAAGTGGACGGGTAAAATGTCATGGTGAAGTTTTCGTTGTCCTGGTAATTGCCTCCCGGTCCTCCCGAATCATAGAAATTCCCCATGCAGGTCGTGACCGAACCGTTGGCCATGTTGAACTCGGGCGGGATAACGGTAATGTAATCCACAAGTGTTTTTGAATCGGAGCCGGAAGTGTTCGACACAGCCAGCGTAACGCTGTATGTGCCTTCGGTGTCATACTGGATCGCCGGTGGGTTTTGCCCAGTATAGGTTGATGGTGTTCCACCGGGGAAAGACCAGGTCCAGGAAGTCGGGCCGCAACTGGAATTGTCGGTAAAAGCTACCGTATTGCCAACAACAACCGTTGTGGGCGTTCCCGAAAAGTCGGCAATGACATCACTTATGGTTATATAGTTGGTTTTCGTTTCGATATCGGTGTCCGTTCCATCACCAACGGTTAGCGTTACAGAATAGGAACCGGATGAACTATAGCTTATTGCCGGCGGGCTTTGTCCGTTGTAAGAGGATGGCGACCCACCCGGGAAAGACCAATTCCACGAAGTTGGTGACCCAACAGACGCATCGGTAAAGGTAATGGACTGGCTTGGGCAAGCTGTTGTAATATCTGCCAGAAATTCAGCTGTTAAAACAGGAGGGGCAAACTGGAAAACACCTACCTGGTTTTTTCGCGTTCCACTATTAAAGAATTCACCGATAGACCAAAAGGTGGCATCGTCAACCGGGTCGATGGTCATTTGGGAATAGTCTCCATAACGGGTGGAAGGATCAGATTGTGTTCCGTTGCCAATTACCTCTTCGGCCATAGTCATCGTACCTGTTGGATCCGATGCAAACCTCCCGGTATATCTTAATGAAGGGTATTGGGTTGTACTGACCGTTGTATATGCAAGGGCAATATTTCCACTGGCATCCATGCACATATTCCCACTAAAGGCACTATATCCGTCAGGTTGTGAATAGGTTCCTTCCTGATATATAGTCCAGGGGTCGCCATCATTTGTTTGACGTAATTCATACCAACGTATCCCTGCATAATCATCATTGCCATCAAGATCCACCACAAAATTGAAAACCACTGAATTGTGACCTGAGAACCTTCGGTATTGCGCCATGTACATAATTGTTGCTTGTAATGCATCAATATCTCCACCTGAAGGTTGAGGCAGGTTCGAAAAACTGCCTCCATCAAACAATCCATCAAAAGCAGCTGTATTTATAATCTGTGGACTTGATATTGTTGAATTGGCCGGTGTTGCCCAATCAACGTTAATGTTCCAGATTTTTAAATGGTCAGTTGATATACCGCTCCAGGAATCATCCTGCATATACACGATGGGCGCATTTCCGACAGGTGGGAGCGTTGGCCCGTTTGCATTAAAACCCAATGGGCTGTAAAATCCACTTACGGTAATTCCCGTTAAAGGAAAACCTATCATCAAAGCAGACATGTCACCGGTCAACATTTTATCCCTTTCGATTGCAAAAACAACTTCGCTTGTGCCAGGTGATCCCTGATCTTTGTTTGCTGTTATATAATAACCATCTGACCAAACTGAAAATTTTGGATAATCGGGAAAAGTATTGGTGGCAAATGTATAAACATACCAACCGTCATTAACCGGGTCGGGGCCTTGCGATACACCAACGTAATATCCATTGGAGTAAAATTCGGTGATAAGAAACCTGTCGGCATAACGGTCGTATATTACGATCGGATCTCCCAAAGTGCCCGGCAAAATCGTTCCAAGGCTGGCTGCCGGCGTCAATGGGTTTCCGGCTTTGTCCCAAATCCTGAAGGAAGAGTTCCAGGCATTTACAAAATGGTTTGGGCCAACGGCACCCGTTGGATCAGTTGGCGTGGAACCTGAACTGGCGGCCTCAAAAGTAAGGATAGGTGCTTTTCCACTTTTTGTTTGAACTTGTGATTGCTTTTTCCACAGTGGGTCGATCCCTTTTGGAAAACCCTTTCCCGGAACGGCAATGTTTTTCCCTGCTTTTTTAGGATTGAACTCCTTAACGATGTTTTCTGATGGAATGAACGTCCCCGCTGCAATCTGAGAAGCAATGGAAGGTACTTCAACCATTTGTTCCGATTGGAGGATCAGGGTTGCCTTTTGTTTTTGGTTTGTATTTTGGGCAAGTAAAGTTATCCCTGGTAGTATAAAAGCTACCAAAAACATTTGATAAATGTGTTTTTTCATGTCGAATTTAGTTAGTTGATTGAACTTGATTTATGTTGGATGATTGTAAGTCAGTCTATAATGTTTTGACCCATTCTGAATTGCGGCAAATATATATCTTATTGATTTAACAAAAAAGCCATCTTAAAAAAGTGGCTTTTTTGTTAATAACTTATTTGTCAGGAACCAATTGTGTTGTCTTGCATAGAAACACATAGCTTCCTTTAGGGAGTTTTTTATTTAGGAACGTACGATTGAAAAAACTGTGACCCTGATTTAGCCGGGACTTGCCCGCCTGTGTTCAGGTTGGGTTTCCAGTTGGATGTTTCGTCCGTATTTTCGGTAATGCCGCTCATGTTGAAATCGCCGCCCCGGTACCCCGATTGGTTGAGGTCGATTTTCCAAACGGAGGTTTCGTCCGTATTGTCAACAATACCGCTTGCGTTCCCATCGGCGGACACCATTCCCCAAACTCCTGCCCCGAGGTCTTTATAGCCATTTGCACCACCATAGACCTGTCCGGAACCGGTGCTGAAATCGTAGGAATAAATCCCTCCAATATCAATGAGCCCTTGGCTGGAAATAATGCCAAGGTGGTTG
>JAJRTT010000460.1 GCA_024278155.1 Bacteroidota bacterium
AAGTTTTGGGAAGAGATGGGGAACCTTACCGGAATTGCCCAATCCTATAACAATATCGGGATGCTTTACCAGGAAATCGGCGAATATGAAAAAGCAAACGATTACTACAAAAAGGGATTGGCCATTTTTGAAGAACTGAACGATACCTGGAGCATCGTAAACATGATCCTGCATATTGGCGACATCTACCTGAAAACCGAAGATTACGACAAAGCCCTGGAATATTATTTCAAAGCATTGGAAATTGAAAAGGGCATTCACAACAAAAAACTGAAAGCGATTGCAATCAGCAATATTGGCGAAGCCTATAACAAAAAGGGGGAATTCCTGAAAGCACTCGACTATCAGAACAAAGCCCTGAAACTAAAGGAGGAACTTGGTGACAAGAAACGCCTCAGCATAACCTATTCCGAATTGGGGATTATTTACAATAACCTTGGTGACTTTGAAAAATCCATTGGTTTCCTGAAGAAAGGGCTGGAACTTGCCCTGGAAATCAATTCCAACTATCAGATAAACACTTCCTATAAATATCTGTCGGATGTATATTCTTCGGCTGGTGATTATGAAAATGCCTTTTACTGTTTCAATAAATATACCGAAGGCTCGGAGCAGGTCAACTCAATGGAGAACAAGAAAATAATCGGGCAGTTACAATCGCAATACCAACTTGAGAAAAAAGAAAAAGAAAACCAGATATTGCGGAACAGCGAGCAATACAACGAAGCCCAGATACGGATTCAATGGCTAATAATCGGCCTTGTAAGTATTATCCTCATTGCATCTTTCATCCTGGCATTTGTTTTCAAGCGGCGCGAACAACAAAAGAAAAAACTAAATGTGCAACTTGCCTTAAAAAACAAGGAGATTGAACAACAAGGAGAAAACGTACAGAAACTGAATGCCGAACTTCGGGAAGCCAATGCCACCAAGGATAAATTCTTTTCCATTGTGGCCCACGACCTGAAAAACCCATTTAATTCACTCATACTGCTCACCGAAGTGCTCCTTGACGATATCGATACTTTAACAAAAGAAGAAATTGTTGAATATCTTGAAAAAATAAAAACTTCATCGGAGAATACCTATATGCTTTTGCAAAACCTGTTGGACTGGGCAAGCTCGCAAACCGGCAAGCACAAAGTACACCCTGAAAAAATTGACGAAAAAAGCCTTGCCAGCGAAATGCTCACGCTGCTTTTGCCCAATGCGGAAAACAAAGAGATCAGCATGGTTTCAGATATTCCCGCAAACAGCTATTCTTTTGCCGACAAAAACATGATTTCGACCGTTTTGCTCAATCTGTTGTCGAATGCCATTAAATTCACACCGAGAAAAGGGAAAATCAAGATAAGCCTTATCAACAAAAAAAGTTCACATGTTTTCGTGGTTTCTGATAACGGTGTCGGGATTTCCGCAAAAGACAGGAAGAACCTTTTCCGCATCGACAAAAAAATCCAGAACAAAGGGACCGAAAAGGAACCGGGAACAGGCCTTGGGCTTCTTTTGTGCAAGGAATTTGTCGAGAAAAACAATGGCCATATCTGGGTTGAAAGCGAGCCGGGCAAAGGCAGTGAATTTTTCTTCTCCGTTCCCATCAAATAAAACCCATATTTCCTTGCTAATAACAATTTAACAAGTAAATTTGCCATCACTATTTTTTGGAATATCTTCAGGGCAGGGTGCCTTGCCAAAAATCAGTTTTTGGCAAGAATTCCCGACCGGTGGTCAAAGTCCACTACTTCCTGGCCGTAAGTGTCAGGGACTGATCCGGTGAAATCCCGGAACCGACAGTAACAGTCTGGATAGAAGAAGGTTTTCTGGCTACCGCTCCCGGGTCTTCGGGAATGGTGGTTGTTTTGTTTCGCCCTGAAGTTTGTTCTTCGGGGTTTTTTGTTTTTTAGGGAAACCCAATTTTAGTGTAAAAATGGATTGATGAAGTACAAAACCAATCACTGGTTTTATTAATAAAAAATTAGTGTTGATCCGTGAAATTAGTGGACAATTAAAGCAATGCAACAAAAAGATCACATAAAATACATGAAACGTGCCCTTGAACTGGCCAGGCTCGGAAGTGGGCATGTACACCCCAATCCGATGGTGGGCGCGGTTATTGTTAAAAACGGAAAGATAATCGGCGAAGGCTACCATGAATTTTTTGGCGGTCCACATGCCGAAATAAACGCCATTAGCCATGCCACCGAGGATGTGAAGGGAAGCACTATTTACGTTACCCTCGAACCTTGCTCACATTATGGAAAAACACCTCCTTGTGCCGACAGGATCATCAAAGAAGGTTTTGAAAAAGTCGTGATCGGGATGGGGGACCCCAATCCTTTTGTAAACGGAAAAGGGATCGACAAACTCAAGAAAGCCGGGATCGCGGTCACAGATAATGTCCTGAAAGAAAACGCAAAACACTTAAATGAATGCTATTTGAAGAATATCCACAAAAAAGAGCCTTTCTGCGTAATGAAAACCGCCATGACACTCGATGGCAAAATCTCTACCTTCACAGGTGATTCGAAATGGATTTCAAGTGTAAAGTCGAGGCTCTATGTGCAGGAACTCCGTCACCGGTACACAGGTACCATGGTTGGTGTAAACACGGTCATCAAAGATGATCCAAAACTGAATGACCGCTCTGAAAACGAGATTAAGATCGACCCCACCCGGATCGTAATTGATTCAAGCGGAAGGACCCCACTTGAAGCACAGGTGCTCACGGACGACATAACAACGATAATTGCTGTCACAAACAATGCCCCACCTGCTTTTGTCGAAACAGTAATCAAGAAAGGAAAAGAGATCATTATTTGTCCCGAAAAAGATGACAAAGTAGATTTGAAATACCTGATGAAAGTTTTATTTGAAAAAGGGATCGACAGTATTTTGCTTGAAGGGGGAAGCACGCTCAACTTTACGGCCATCAAGGAAGGGATAGTGGATAAAGTAATCTCGTTTATTTCACCGAAAATCGTAGGGGGAAAAGATGCACTCACGCCCGTTGGTGGCTATGGGATCGAAAACATTAGAAATGCAATCACCCTCAATATCGAAAGTGTGACCAAAATTGATGATGATATTTTAGTTGAAGCTTACATAATCCATAAATAAAATGTTTACAGGGCTTATAGAAGAAATTGGAATCGTGCAAAG
>JAJRTT010000033.1 GCA_024278155.1 Bacteroidota bacterium
AATGGGCAAAACCCTCATAATGATACCCCATAAAAATGCAAGGGGGGGGATCACCAATTATTATTACACCCTAAAAAAGTATTTCACCATTGATGTGAAATACTTACTGAGGGGTTCCAGGAAATTACCCTTAAAGCAAGGCTTCATTAAGGAATATGGCCGCATCATCTTTGATATTTTCAATTTTGCGTTTGTGCTCCTAAAAGGCAATATATCCTTGGTACAAACCACCACTTCGCTCATACCGAGATCGGTGGTAAGGGATGGGGTATTTATCCTCATTGCAAAAATCCTAAGGAAAAAGATTGTTGTTTTCTATCGGGGCTGGAATATCGAATATGCCGAAAAAGTTGGGGGAAAGTGGCTTTACAGGGCAATATTCTTTAAGGCAGATGCCGTAATCGTCCTTTCGGAACTGGCAAAAAGCACCCTTGAAAGCTGGGGGTACAAAAAGAAGATATACCTGGAGACAACCCTCGTTGACGATGAAATCATATCAAGTATAAACCGGGCGACCTTAAAGGACAAATATCAAAACCTCAATGGGGAAATCCGGTTGTTGTTCCTGGCAAGGATAGAAAAAGCAAAAGGGGTTTATGAACTTGTAGAGGCTTTAAGGGAGTTGCAGAAAAAACACAGCAACCTGGAACTGGTCATTGCCGGGGATGGCCGCGAAGAGGAAAACCTGAGAAAACTTGTTTTTGACAACAATATCAAGGGTATCTCCTTTACGGGATTTGTTTCGGGCGATTTAAAAACCGAAGAATTCAAAAAAGCGCATATTTTCGTGTTCCCGTCCTATACGGAAGGGATGCCCAATTCGGTACTGGAAGCCATGGCTTTTGGCCTCCCGGTAGTCACAACACCCGTTGGGGGATTGGTTGATTTCTTTCAAAATGAAATCAATGGGTTCTTTATCGATGACCTGAAACCCGGGCCTTTTGCAAAAAGCGTGGGGAAACTTATCGACAAAAGGCCGCTGATGCAGAAAATATCAATGAACAATTACGATTATGCGAAAAAACACTTTTTGGCCTCCAGTGTTGCCAAAAGAAATGAGAAAATCATCAAAGAGGTGATTGGTTGACCATTCTACCTCTTCCTGAAAATGCCATAAGGCATATGGGCCAAAACCAATAAACGGAAATAAAAGCAAACCAACAATAAATACGAATGAGCATTGCCGATATACCCCGGAAGTATTTGAACAAGATGACAATTGTCAAGCTTTTCAGGATCCTTAAATACAAATTGCTTGGATTGTTCAAATTAAGGAATTACAGGAAATTCAAAAACGATATAATCCTTGTTTATACCCCTGGCAAAGTGGGATCGTCAACGGTTTTGGAAACACTCAAATACAATTTCCCTTTCAACAAGGTTTACCAGGCCCATTACTTAAATGCAGAATACATTGAAAAAATGAGCAAATACGGGATGCACCGGCAAAGGAAAATCGTAAAGCTGTTGAACGAAAAAAAATATAACAAACTGCGGATCATCACCCTTGTTCGCGAACCCATATCCCAAAGTATTTCCGAACTGTTCCAAAACATAAACAAGGACCACAAAATTGCCGATGTCCAAAAAATGAAATATGAAGATGTCCTTCATGAATACAACAATATGCCCAAAACCTATCGTTGGTTTGAAGCCGAGGACTGGTTCGATCTGGAATTTAAAAAAACAATTGGGGTGGATGTTTACGATTACCCTTTTGATAAAGGGAAAGGTTACCAGATAATCTCAGAGGCCAATACAGAAATATTGACAATCCCACTGGAGAACCTGAACCGTGTATTTATGGAAAGCGTTTCAAAATTCCTTGATTTCAAAATAAAGAAAGTGATAAAAGTAAACGAATCGAAGGACAAGCCCCTTAACGATAAATATGTTGAGTTCAAAAACTCCTATAAACTGGGCAGCCCTGAACTTGACAAAAAGTTTTCATCAAAATACGTGACCCATTTTTTCACAGAAGCCCAAATAGGGGGTTTCAAGGATAAGTGGAGAAGGGGCAGCGATGACTAAGGTTCAAAAACCATATCTATCATGAAATTAATAAGGAATTTTTACTTTTTTTTCTTGACGGTCATTAACAAGTTGATTTTCCGGATCAACCATGTAAAATGGTCCTCGCCCACCATAAACGGAATTTTGGTCTTGATCAACAAAGGTGATTTTGTTTATGGCAAGGGCTTAAAAATAAATACGTCAAAATATAAAAACATCATTGGCGGAGACACTAGGTCATCGATATCAATATCGAAACAAGCAAAACTTGAAATCGGCGATAATTTCAGGATGAGCAACTCGGCCATACACTGTGCCGAAAGGATTACCATTGGAAACAACGTGATGATAGGTGGAAGCTGTAAAATATGGGACACGGACTTCCATCCACTTGACAAGGAAAAAAGGTTATCATCGCCCAATGAAGATTACGCAACAAAACCGATCGTTATTGGGGACGATGTTTTTGTGGGTGGCTTTTCGATTGTTTTAAAGGGGACGCAAATCGGGAAGAATTCAATTATTGGTGCCGCCAGTGTGGTTTCGGGGGTTGTCCCGCCCAATGAGATTTGGGCCGGTAACCCTGCCAAATTTATAAAGAAGAACTAACTTGGGGTTGAGCGGGGAAAGGATGATTTCAGGTTTCGTTATGGAAAGGATTCAAATTGGGGCCATTCAAATCAACAATGTCAATTTAAGCTCGGCATTGGAATTTGTATCGGGCCTGGTGGAAAACAAAAAAAGCAAAAACAATTATATCTGTTTGCCCGATGGGTACGTACTGGCATTGGCGAACAAAGACCAAAAACTCCAATCGATACTTAACAAGTCCACCGGAACTTTTCCCGATGGCAAGATACTCGAAAAAGTTGCCCGGCTAAAAGGTTTTGATTCTGTGAGCACGGTGTCGGGATATAACCTGCTTGAACACTTTATCGAAAAACCTAATATTTCCCACTATTTTTACGGAGGCTCGGAAGAATCCATTGAAGCCCTGGCCTCTGAAATCAAGAGGAAACATAAAAACCCAAATGTCCTGGGTTATAAAAGCCCCCCTTTCCTCAACCTTGACGAAATTGACAACAACCAACTTATCAGGAAGGATATTGAAGATATAAAAACCCTGAGCCCTGACATAATGTGGGTCGGGATAAGCAGCCCGAAACAAGATTACCTTATGGCCAATTTTGCCCATTTTTTGCCAAACACCTTGCTAATAGGTGTGGGTGCCGTTTTCGATTACTATTCCGGGCGGGTAAAAAAAAGCCCCGACTGGGTGAAGAAGATGGGCCTTAGATGGCTCTACCGCTTTGTACGGGAACCCAAAAGGATGTACAAGAAAGAGTTTCGGACAATTGGGTTTGGAATTCCATTTTATCTTTCCCAAATAATCCAAAACCGGAAAAGCACCAATTCAAATAAAAACAATATTGCCCCGGACAAATCAAATGACCAGAACAAGGCAAAGCTAAAGTGAAAATACTAATCGACATCGGGCACCCTGCCCATGTGCACCTTTTTAAAAACTTTGCCCTTGAAATGACAAAAAAGGGCAATCAGGTGCTTTTCACGCTCAGGAACAAAGAATTCACCGAACAACTGTTAAGGAAACTTGGATTTGAATATATTCGGTATGGCAGTTCATATCGAGGGTTAACAGGGAAACTGTGGGGGCTTGTCAAGTTCGATTTGGCATTGTTGAAAATACTTAAAAAGTTTGGTCCCGACATTTGCCTAAGCCATGGTTCATTCTACCTCGCCCAGGTTTCCCGCCTTTTGGGGATCAAGAACATTACCCT
>JAJRTT010000461.1 GCA_024278155.1 Bacteroidota bacterium
GTCCCTGAATACCCTTTGATCCTTTTGGGTTATACCGAAGTTCAGTTCTATTTGGCCGAAGCTGCCGCAAGAGGGTTTAATGTTGGTGATGCCGCCGGACTATACAATGGCGCAGTCAAGAGCTCGATTATGGAGTGGGGCGGAACCGAAGCTGACTATGATACCTTTATTGCCCAGGAAGGTGTTGCTTACGATCAAACCAACTGGCAAGAAATAATAGGGACACAATCCTGGATAGCTTCCTACACAAGGGGCCTGGTTGGATATAATACCTGGAGAAGGTTGGATTATCCTATCATGAATATCCCCGAGGCACCTGAATCGGATGACGGACAAGTGCCAAAAAGGTTTACTTACCCGGTTAACGAACAAACATTGAACGCCACCAATTACTATCAGGCCGCAAATGCCATTGGTGGCGATGTTGAGTCAACAAGAGTGTTCTGGGATGTATCTGCAGTACCTGCCAAATAGGTAATCCCCGATTATCTTCAATAAAAAAAGAAAGCTGTCTCAATTAATTGAGACAGCTTTTTTTATGGGCGATCAAGAGCAGAATTACCATACCAAAGAAATATTCAGTGAATTTAGGCCGGGACAAAAAACAAAAGGGTTGTGGGGCTATGATGGCTGAACCTGCATTCCATGTGCTTCTGCATATTCTTTGATGCGCTCGGCATGGTCCCTGTCACTTTGGTTAAGGTGCTTGAATATCCTTGAAATCTGCGAACCGGATTCATCATCGGTAAAATCCTGAAAGTGGCTTTCACCGGACGACCATTCCAGTTTATAGGCAAGCTGGAATGCCTCTTCCCTACCTGGAGGGGAATCCTCAAACTGTTGGATTAATTTTTCAATGTCGTTGTTCGATCCCTCTAATTCGCTAATCGATACTTTATCAAGGTAAGAAGGCATCGCTGAAAGCTGCGTTGCAAAATCCTCCAGGTTCTTAAGAAGGGAAGCATGGTTTTTTTCTTCGATGGCCAATTTCCACCAAAAACCACTATCCTCATGAAAAGTTGAATGAAAAACCAAATATAGTTCAGAAATATTTAGTTCCAATTTGACGGCTTCATTGATTAATTCTGAAAATTCAAATCTCATATGGCTAATTATAAAATCATCAATTAAGAACAACCATTACGGGATATGGTTCATATTATTGAAAATATAAAAACAACAGGGTTATACACCGGGGCTATACTTTAACAAACCTGCCAATAGCCCCTTTTTGCGCCTACGGGCAACATCAATGCAAATGTTCCCCGATAATACCACATTTCCCCCTTCCCCTTTTTTATATTCTTTTACATAATTCAAATTGATGAGATGTGATTGGTGGACCCTGTAAAAACCTTTGTCGCGTAAAATATCTTCATAATCCCCAATTTGACGTGAAACCAGAAACTGCTTGGACGAATCGGTATAGAACCAGGTATAGCTTCCCTCTGATACACAATGGACAATTTCTTTGATTTCGATAAACTGATATCCATCGGTGGTGGGCAGAGCTATTTTTTCAAAATCACCCCTGTCCTTCAACAATTGCGCAAGCCGTGCCTTAGTTGTGGACTGTTCCGTCTTTTTACGGAACTTTTCAATTGAAAGCTTCAACATCTCCGGGTCAACAGGTTTTAGGAGATAGTCAACTGCACTCACTTTGAATGCCTTAATGGCATAATGGTCGAACGCGGTTATAAAAATTACGCTCAGGTCAATATCGTCTATTTTTTGCAGAAGCTCGAAACCAGTCCCATCGGGCATATTTATGTCCAAAAAAACCAAATCCGGTTTTACCCTGTTGGTGAGCATCGCCCCTTTATTTACATTTTCTGCCTCGCCCACAACCGTAATGTCGGGGAACAAATCGCCTATATACCTGTAAATGGTTTCACGGCTGTCTTGTTCGTCATCTATTATAATTGCCCTGTACATGGTTTTCGAATAGTTAAAGTGTAGGTTTGGGCCTGAATCAAACCAACGTTAAATCAATTATTACCCTTCAAACGGGATCGACAATTCGACCTTAGTGCCTATTCCCTTTCCGTTTCCATCTTTCAAATCTACAATTTTTTGTGATATATTGTGGCCTTTGCCTTGTTTGTTCATCAAATCGAACCTTTCAGAAATAAGTTGTGTCCCGAGGGATTTATGTGGTTTTCTCCCTTTTTGCCCCACAGATGCTTCCCGGCCAATCCCGTTATCTTCGATGGAACACAACAAATGGCCAACACCCTTTTCGATCTTGACCCTTATCGACCCTTTTGTTTCTTTGTTTGCCATTCCGTGTTTAATCGCATTTTCAACAAAAGGTTGCAGGATCATTGGCGGGATGTAGATGGCGCCCGCATCAATTACAGGGTTTACATATATTGAATAGTCAAACTTTCCTTTCATCCTTAGTTTTTCCAATTGTAGGTTAAGGTCGAGTGTTTGGATATCATCCAGGAGCAATACGAGTGGCTCGCGCGAAATGTTCAGCACATTGCGCATCAACCTGGAAAATTTCAGTAAATAGTTTGCTGCTTTTTTGTTTTCGTTTTTCAGGATAAAGTTTTGTATGGAATTGAGGGCGTTGAATATAAAATGGGGGTTCATTTGCGACCGGAGCAAACGGCCTTCAACCTCCAGGTTTTTCATCTCCAATTCTGTTTGACGTGCCTTTTGTTTTATTTTAAAGCGGTTGAAAAACAGCCATGCAAAAAGGGCCAGTACCACTAAAAAAACCAAAATGGCAAAGGATGCAAAGCGCTGTAGTTTGATCGCCGTTTTTTGTTTTTGCAACAATAGTTCATTTTCAACTTTGTGGGCGTTAAGGGCCAATATCTCCTTTTCCTTTTTCTCGGTCTCGAATTGTGTTTGCAATTCAACAATACGGTTTTTGTGGTCAAGGTTGTTAATTGTATCGTAAGCCCGGTGAAAGGCAAGGTGGTGGAGATAGGCTTTTTTGTAGTTTCCCAGCCCACCATATATTTCAGACAGGGAAAGCTCGGCGTCCCGGATCAGGGTGTTCATTTTTTCGGGCCTGGCCAGGGCCAAACACTTTTCCATGTTTGAAACCGCTTTCCCATAACGCTTTGTCTTTTGATAGATCAGTCCGAGGTTTTTGTACATCTGCGCCAAAGAATATTTGTCATTTTGTCCCTTGCCAAGTTCCAAGGCCTCAGAAAAATATTGTTCGGCAATTTCATAATCGTTTTCGTCCATGTACAGGGTGGCAAGGTTCCCAAGGTTCTTTGCTCTTAGTTTATCGTTGTCCAGTTCTGCATTTATTGCCAATGATCTTTTATAATAGTCTATGGCCTTGGTCGTGTCGCCCAGGTTTTTGTAAACCACACCCAGGTTGCCATATATCAATTCCATCATTTCCAAATCCTTTTCTGGTTCAAAAACACCAAGTGCCCGTAAATAATAATCTTTTGCATTTTCGTAATCTTTTATATACACATAGAGGCCAGCAATATTAATAGTGAGTTTCCCAATAGACATGAGCGGGGCTTTTGCCAGTTCACGGAATTCAAGTGCCTCGATGTAATGGGCAAAGCCGCTTTCATAATCCCCTTTTTTGATAAATATTTGTGCCGTGTTGCTCAAAGCCTTGCTTATGTTCATCATAAGGTTTTGGGAAGTATCTGCACCGGACTCATGGATTTCCTTTAACAATATTATTGAATGTTTGCCATAAACCAATGAACTGTCCAATTCTCCCCGCATCAGGAAATAAACCCCTATTTGGCCCAGCATGTTCGCCTGGCTTGTTTTGTTTTCAAAACGCTTTGCAAACCTCAACCCCTGTTTCATTGCAATCAGGGCCGAATCATGTTTATTTAGATAATAATATCCAAATGCCTTATTTGAATAGGCCTGCATTTTTTCGTTCGTAAACTCACCATTTGGCAAAACCTTAAGGCTTGAATCAGAAAACATGATAGATTTACGCGGATCGGTTTTTTTCAAACCCCCGGCCTTCACGTTGAGTTGCCTGGCCACCCCCACCACTAAATCAGGACCTGCCTGGCCATTGACCGAAGTTGCCAAGAAAAAAAACACTATGAAAAAAAGTGGCCTCATTGTTCAAAAATATACAAAAATACCGGATAAAACGAATCCCATACCGCTTTGCCCTTAAATCCTGCCGAATTACAATTTATGTTTTTATAATAGAGAATCCATTGTTATAATTGCCAAATTTATAAAAACGAACACCATGAGACAAATTTTGTTTACCCTCATTATGATAACAAGTCATTTATTTGCGCAATCCCAAAACTGGGAAAGCAAAATCCCACAACATAAAATCGATAATGGCACCCTTGGCTTTTTTGACATTCAAAATGCCTTTAATGATTATTGTGACGAACATAATGTCGTGGACGGCTATTTTGAGAATAATGGCATAAAGGAAAAGTTACCCGGGTGGAAACAATTCAAAAGGTGGGAATATTATTGGGAATACCGCGTGGACCCAAGTACAGGGGAGTTTCCCGGAACTTCTGCCCTTGAGGAATTCAAGAAGTATATGAAGGGACAACCCACTACAAAAAGCACCTCTGGCAATTGGGCAAGCATGGGCCCTTATGGTTCAACAGGAGGATATTCAGGTGTCGGGCGTTTTAACTGTATCGCTTTTCGACCTTCCTCAAGCCAGGTGCTTTATGCCGGCACACCGGCAGGGGGCTTATGGAAAACCCTTGATGGAGGTTCAAATTGGTCGGTACTTACTGATGGTAACGATGTATTGGGCGTAAGCGACATTGCAATTGTCCAGGGGGGCACCACTGCCACCGATATAGTTTATATTGCCACAGGTGACCGTAACGGTGGCAGCATGAACACCCTTAAAGGAGGCCAGGGAAGGGACAACAACAGCATTGGTGTTTTGAAATCTTTTGATGGTGGTGCAAGTTGGAACCCGACAGGCTTATCCTTTACTACCGATCAAAAAGTTTCATTGAACAGATTGTTATTAAATCCCGACAATATAAATATACTATATGCCGCAACAAATTTTGGGCTTTATAAAACCACGAATGCCGGGTCTTCCTGGTCATACATTTCCGATCTTGAATTTATCGACATGGAATTTTGTCCGTCGAACAGCTTAATTATCTATGCATCAACTATGGATGGCACTATTTTCAAGACCACCAATGGTGGCTCCGCTTGGACGCCAAGATATAGCGGTGCCAATGCCGGGAGGGTTGAACTGGCCGTTTCCCCCGATGAAAACAGTTGGGTGTATGCTGTAGTATCATACAATAGCGACAATAACAGCAAGCTCAAATCCGTAATTTTTTCGGACAATTATGGGGATTCTTTTTCCCTGGTTTACTCAGGCGATGCGACTAATCAAAACCTGCTGGGATCTGATTGCGGAGGCAGCTCAACTAACGGACAGGGAAATTATGATCTGGCCATTGCCTGTGACCCAACAGATGCGCAAATACTTTTTATAGGAGGGATAAATACTTTCAAATCAACTGATGGCGGATTATCTTTTGAGCCGGTTAACAGGTGGTCAACAAATTTCTGGTGCAATGGGGTACAAGTAGTCCATGCCGATAAACACGCCCTTGCTTTTCAGCCCGGAACAAATAACTTGTTTGAATGCAATGATGGTGGTATTTATAAAACCTCTGACGGTGGAACAACCTGGACGGACATAAACAATGGGATTGCCAATAGCCAGATTTACCGTATTGGCGTTGCACAAACAAATTCAACGCGCATAATCTGTGGCCTTCAGGACAATGGAACAAAACGTACCTCCCTCGGCACATGGTCCGATGTAATTGGTGGAGATGGGATGGACTGTATGATCGACTATACAAATTCACTAATTCAATATGGGGAAAGCCAATATGGGAAAATTTACAGGACTACCGATAATTGGGCAAGCCAACCTCAGTTAATCGTTACAGGTGGCCACGGGCTTAGCTATTGGGTTACCCCCATGGCAATGAACCCACAAAACCCAAAGTCGATATATTATGGGGACACACGTCTTAACAAATCAATTGATCAAGGGAATAATTGGACTACGGTCGTTGGTTATGACAATAATTTCATTAAATTGATCGAGGTTGCGCCATCAGACACAAACCATATTTACTTTTCAAGATACAACACAATTTACCATTTTGATGGTTATCTTGGTTCAAGTGTTGATATCTCGGCCGGCCTCCCGTTTGCCGAATCACTGGTTACATCTATATGTGTAAAGGACGATGATCCACTAACGTTATGGATTTCAATGGGCCAGTATAACGAACATGGTGCTTATCAATCAACGGACGGGGGAAGTACCTGGTCGAATATTTCTTTGGGGTTACCTGATATTCCCGTAATGTGTGTAATCCAGAACAAACAAATATTAGGGCAACCCGAATTATATGCGGCCACTGACTTGGGTGTTTACGTTAAAGCAGGTACCGATAACTGGCAACTGTTTAATTCAGGCCTGCCCAATGTTATGGTAAACGAACTTGAAATATATTATAGTGCACACCCTGCAAACAGTAAAATCAGGGCTGCCACAAATGGGCGTGGGCTATGGACATCCGACCTTTATGAACCAACCAATGTTCCTGTTGCCGGTTTTACTGCAAACAATATCATACCGATTCAGGGCGAGACAGTTGATTTCACCGACCTTTCAACCAATTCGCCGACAAGTTGGAGCTGGAATTTTTCACCCAACACCGTTTCGTATGTTGACGGTACAAGCCCGTCATCCCCCAACCCAAAAGTAGCTTTTGGCCAAGCGGGAGATTATACTGTAACCCTAACAAGTACCAATGCAATCGGGAGCGACGTAGAATCAAAAAGCAATTACATATTGGTAGGCACACCCGGAATATGGACAGGTGCAGTCAACTCCTTATGGGACAATCCTGATAACTGGGAAGACTTAAATATCCCAACAAGCTCCGTTGATGTCAGTATCCCACCGGGCACACCCAACCAACCATTAATCCCCGACGGCGTTACGGCAAACTGTGCCAACCTTACCATCGAAGCCGGCGCAAGCCTTACCCAAAACGGTTCATTGTTCAGTACCAGCATATTGAATGTTTGGGGCAATTTATATTCACCGGGCACCTTTACACAAACATCCTTGTTTTCATATTTATATTTTAAAGGGATTTCGGCAGTTTACTGGAACGATGAAAACAGTGATGATACTTTCATGAACGTTGAAGTGGATAAGGCACTAATAGTTAACCCCGTAACATTAAACGATGATATTACCGCAAACAGGGTTGTTATAAACGATGGCATTTTGCAATTTGGTTCAAACAAAACCCTTACAATTACGGGCAATCAGGTTCTGTCCCTTGAAATCCAGAACGGGGGCACATTAAAGCTAAATACAAACCAAACCATTGATGTTACAGGTGGCGTTTATTTTGATGATGGAAGCCAGGCCGATATTGTTGGAGGGGATATATATTGCACAAAAGATTTTATCGTGAAACCCAATGCCTCATATGACATACAAATTACAGGCGGAACTTTGAAAATGGTGGGAAATGCCGATCAGTACATCCATGATGAAGATGGGGGAAACCTAAAACTACACAACCTTTTCGTTGATAAGCCATCGGGCACCTGCTATTTGAAATATGCCGACCTAGATTTAAGCGGGCTGCTCAGCATCCTTAATGGCGAACTTAGTTGTCAAAATGGCCCTTCCCCCACAAACAGCTACAACATAAGCCTAGAAGAAAATTGGTACAAAGGGCCCTTGGCCACTTTTGACAAAGGTACGGGGACCGTAATTTTTAATGGCAACGGTATAGACCAGTACTGTTATTCAACAGATTTTTACAATTTAGAGATAAACCATACAGGTGGTGGCTATTTTAAACCGGCCCCAAACAGCACAATAAATTGCGATCATTATAGTTGGACATCAGGTGAAATAATGGTTGAAGAGGGTGCGACTTTTACCGCCAACGACCTCACCGATAACGGAATCTTCGGAACTTATACCCTGGAAGAAACCGGAACAATAAACCTTACGAACAACGATGGCTATGTGGATCTAAATGCCTACCTTACAATTAATGGCGGCACTTTTAACGTGTATGGCGGCACCGATGAAAGCTACTGGCCATACAATACCGATGCCTCGCTCACAATGACAAACGGAACTTTGGATTTCCACGACAGGGGAATCAACATTAATACTTCGGCAAATTTCAGCTCTTCCATTTCAGGAGGTACAATAAGGACCCCTTTTGGCGTAAATTGCCAAAGAACAGACTTTAACCCAACGGGCGGCACCTTCTATTTCTATTCTGGCAATGATGCAACAATCAACTTTACCGAAGGCTCATTTTACAACCTGACAATTGACAAGCCTATGGCCAAAAGCAGCATACAAACAAAAGGAAAGCCTGTTTTTGGAAAAAGGAGCGGTCAAATATTGGGAAAAGGGACGAACAGCATGACAATTACATTACAGGGCGATATTGATATTAACGGCGGATTTCGGATCACTGACGGGGTTTTCGACACACAGGTTTACGATATGTATGTTGCAGGCAATTGGTTCAATTTTGCCGGCGACCCAGCTTTTATCGAAAACAGCAATACAGTTGTTTTTGATGGAACCAACGAAGGTCAGCTAATAATCGAAACAATTTTTTACAATGTAAAACAAGACAACAACACAACCGGGGCCAATTTAGTGTTTGAAAACGACATAAGCATCCTTAACAATTGCGAGCTTCATAGAAATGCTTTTGTAAATTATGTGCTAAATGTAAATGACTCACTGATAATGTCAGAAGCAGCATCGAAACTTGATGTAAGTGGAACCGCAAACATTAACCTGCTCCAACAGGGTGGAACATTGTCAACAAATGCCGGGGCAACAATTACGGTAAGCGACCTTATCGAACCTGCAATTCTCGGAACGATCAAGTTGTATGGCGGGAACATCGCACTTAACCAGGATGCGGGCCAATTTATCGACATGAACGCCGATGTTACAATTACAGATGGGTACCTTAGCCTTGTAGGCGGAAACGGTTTAAGTTTTTGGGCCTATAACCATGATGCTTCCCTGACAATGAGCGGCGGAACAATTGATTTTGCCGGAACAGGAGCTTATGTTTATGATTCCGGCAATACCTTGGCAATTGATATTAGCGGGGGGACCATAAAATCAGCGGGGACGTTCAGTATCAGGAATGGCAGTTTTACCCCTTCCGGTGGAACCATTGAATTGTATTCACTTGCCGATGGAAGTATCGAATCAATAAATGGAGGGTATTTCCACGATTTGGCCATCGATAAGTCTGCCAAGGGAAGCCCGGGTTTCAGCCCAAATTTTTCAAAAAGGGACTTGCAAAGTGGAATGGCGGGAAACAAAGGCCAAATGGCGCAGTCCATTTCCCTGATGAATGATGTTGACATTAATGGGGACTTTCTTTTAAATTCAGGGGAATTCAATGCCGGCAACCACACAATCTATCTTGAGGGCAACTGGCAAAACAATGCGGGTGCTGCCGCATTTCTTGAAGCAACAAGTACAGTTGTGTTTGATGGCCCCAACAAGGCCGATATCGTGAACCCCGAAACTTTTTATAACCTGAACCTTGATAAAACAAATACTTCTTTTGATGCTTTGGAGCCCGCCCCATTTACGAATGTGTTGAACGATCTATACCTAATTGACGGTTCACTTGAATTAAACAATTTGACCACACTTATAGTTTCAGGGGATATAACTATTGATGACGGGGCAGGCCTGAATGCCAATGATCCGGTTCAGGTCAGTATTGAGGTTGGGGGAAACTGGTCAAACAGCAACACCGGCTATTCCACAACACATGGTTTTCATCCGGGAAACGCATCGACGGTTACTTTCAATGGCCCGGCAAACCAATACTTGTCATCCAATGCCACAAAAGAAGAATTTGCTTTTATGTTTATAGATAAGCCCGGTGGTGAATTCAAGCCCCGGACAGAAATTTATGTAAAGGACAGTGTTTCAATTCAAAACGGGAAATGGAGCAATGATGTACCGTCATTGACCCATAGCTTTGGCGGCAATTTCACTGTTTCGCCCGGCGGCGAATGGTCTTCGGCAGCAACAAACGGAACCGCCGAATTTGTTGGGACAACCGGACAAAACTTAACTTACAACTCGGCAAGTGGGGGTTTTTATGGTTTGAAAGTGAACAAAACAAACCTGAAA
>JAJRTT010000462.1 GCA_024278155.1 Bacteroidota bacterium
ATTTTCAATGCGGATTTTGGCAGGCCCCTTTTCTCAAGGGAATCCACTTTTGCCCAATCCGATAAATACTTTGGGTAATCGGTCGGGGGTGACATTGCATTTCCAGGGCTGCAGGATGTTGACAAAAAGGAAAAACTGCTAATTATGACTGTTATGCCGATAAGGCTCAAAAAAATAAGGATCTTGGTTTTCATGTTGTTTGTTTTTTGATGTTTCGGTCCGCACCTTGTTTCAAACTATATCTAATTGCTACTGCAAAGCTTGTCGGTGCGCTGCACCTTATATGATTTACTTCTAATTTGCTTCAAAGGTTAACGATGACCTGCACCTTTCGATTATTTGTATTTCTATCGACTTCTGAATGATAAATTTACTTTCAAAAGCGGCAGGCCCGCCTGAACATTAGTGCCAGTTCAAATGGGAACAGTAAAGTCGGGCAAGCACCTAAAATTCATTCAAAACTCAAACAGGTTTTATAAATTATCTACAATATAGTAGATGTAAATTTAATACAAATTCCATAACCATCATTCATACTTCTCAATAAATGAAGCCATGGGATTTGACAATCCTTCATACTCAATGAGCTCGGCCTTTACACTTCCAACCACGACCGCCGATTCCAATAAAACAGGGAGGTGGTTTTTATCATCTGTCACATAAAGGCTCATGGGGTATTTATCGGCGAAAACCTCGCCAGTTGCCATCCCGGGCAGGAATTTAAGGCAACGGATCCTTCCCAGTTCCACCTCTATGATTTCCTTGCCCTGATAAATTATGGCCGAAACATATACCGAATCATCAAGGAAAAAATTGATGGGTATAACGTCCCCTTTCTGCAAAGTATCGAAATCAAAGCTGCGGGCATAATATACCGCCGACACAAAATCCTGGGTGTAGTCCGGGATTGCGACCGAATCGCTTCGGGTAACCACATAGTTTTCCTTTTGGTTGAATTTATACTCATCGTCCTTTTTATATCCCCCTTCACGCGTACGGCGGATGAAAAAATGGGGGAAAAGCCCCTCACGGTCAATGTAGGAATCGAATTTGTTGCGCACCTTGAAAAAGGTATTGAAGAAACCCTTTGAATTGGCCACAACGTTTATTTGCCAGGTTTCCCTTTCATCAAATACCATGGGTGATTCAAGCACTTTCAATGTAGCTATTCCTGCCGTGATCTTTCCCGTTAGGAATGATTGGTAATAAGCCCGGTAAACCAGTTTTTCGCCCGGCTTGAAGGCCTTGTTTTCCAATTCCCTAAAAACCCCTGTTTCCTGGGAATTGGCCTGGAAACAAAGTGAACTTAGAAATAGTAAGAGAATGAAGTTGAGTTTCATTTGTAAGAATTAACAGACATTGATTAACAAATAACGTTCCTAAAAAAGGCCAATCAAGATTGCTATCGCCCCTTCAGGGCTATATTGTTTTTCCATTTTGACATAGGACGTTGTCCTATGCCTTTGCATTCAGCCCTTTGGGCTGTTCTCTGTCTTATTGACATCAAAAGGATTAAGACACTATCATATTAGACTGTACAAAACCATAATGTAGAACAAATCACAAAAAGGTTTTAATAAGAACAATTTTTCTTTTATTTTGCAATAGGCGATTCCTAATTCCAATGCTTTCAGCCCTTTGGGCTGTTTTACCCTAACTCTTTTCCATAAGCCAAAATTACTTTCCCTATGTGTTCTTTGGACTAATCCCAAAGGGGTTTAAGCATCAACATTGGGCTTTGCCCAATGCAGTTAACAAAGAACTAAACAAGCCCTGAAAGGGCGAAAGCTAGGGAAACCGTAACAATTCCCGCTATTATCAACGCTATTCAAGCTGAAAGTGAGCTTATCCTGACACCTCTAATTTACAACCACATTGATTATCTTCTTCGGCACCACAATAACCTTTCTGATTTGTTTTCCTTCTATCCACTTTTGGGCCTTTTCGTGGGCGATTGCGGTTTGCTCTATTTCATCTTTCGGCATGTCAACAGGCAATTCCAGTTTAAACCTCATTTTCCCATTGAAAGAAACCGGGTATTCAAAGGTGTTTTCTTTTACATATTCCTCATTGAATTCAGGGAAAGTAGCATAAGTAACTGAATCTTTGTTTCCCAACTTCTCCCATAACTCTTCTGAAATATGCGGGGCGTATGATGAAAGCAAAACAATTAGCTTTTCAAGGATTTCCTTTTTGTGGCATCTCAATTCCGTAAGTTCGTTCACACAAATCATAAATGCGCTCACCGCCGTATTGAACGAAAAACGGGTAATATCCTGCTCGATTTTCTTGATGGTTTGGTGAAGGATCTTTAACTCCTTATTGTCCGGTTTTTCATCGGTAACAATATAATTGGCATTTTCATCATAAAAGAGCCGCCACAGTTTTTTAATGAAACGATAGACCCCTTCGATCCCTTTGGTGTCCCAGGGTTTATGGTTCTCCAATGGCCCCAGGAACATCTCATAAAGCCGGAAAGTATCGGCCCCATAACGTTCGATCAACTCGTCCGGGTTCACTACATTGTGTTTCGATTTGGACATTTTTTCAACCTCCCAACCACAAATATATTTCCCTGTCTCCAAAATAAATTCAGCATCTTTAAATTCGGGCCGCCAATCCTTAAAGGCTTCCGTATCAAGAACATCGTTGTCAACCATGTTCACATCCGCATGGATCCGGGTTGTTTCATGTTCTTTCCTCAAATTGAAGGAAACAAATTTGTTCGTTCCGTTTACACGGTAAACAAAACTGGAACGGCCCTGTATTTTCCCCTGGTTGATCAGTTTCTTAAATGGTTCTTCTTCACAGACCAAACCCATATCAAACAAAAACATATTCCAGAAACGGGCATAGATCAAATGTCCGGTTGCATGTTCGTCACCACCCAAATACAAATCCACATCGCGCCAATATCCATTGGCCTCTTTTGAAAAATATTCATCCTGATTATGCGGGTCCATATAACGGAGATAATAACCACTGGAACCTGCAAAGCCGGGCATGGTGTTCGTTTCAAGGGGATATCCCTCTTTTGTGACCCAGTTTTCAGCCCTTGCCAAAGGTGGTTCACCGCTTTCCGTTGGCAGGTATTTGTCCACTTCGGGCAAACGCAAAGGGAGTTCGTTTTCGTCCAAAGGGTAAGGCATCCCATCTTTGTAATAAATCGGGAAAGGCTCGCCCCAATAGCGTTGGCGACTGAAAATAGCATCGCGCAATTTGAAATTTACCTGTCCGGAACCAATCTGCTTTTCTTCAAGGAATTCTATTGTTTTTCGAATTGCACCTTTCACTTCCAATCCGGTGATAAAGCCGGAATTGATCATCTTCCCTTCCTTGGAATCATAGGAATCTTCCCAGGTTGCCGGGTCGGTGGGTTCTTCCCCATCTTTGCATACAACCTGGATGACGGGCAATTTAAAATGCCTTGCAAATGCAAAGTCGCGGCTATCGTGGCCAGGAACGGCCATTATGGCCCCGGTTCCGTAACCGGCCAGCACATAATCTGCAATCCAGATAGGGATTTTCTCACCGTTCATGGGATTAATACCATAAGCCCCTGTAAATTCCCCGCTTATATTTTTTACTTCTGATTGACGTTCGCGTTCTGAACGGTTCTTGGCCCAAAATACATATTTCTCAATGGCCTCTTTTCTATCAGGTGTCGTTATTTTTTCAACAATTTCATGCTCCGGGGCGAGGACCATAAAGGTTGCGCCCCAAAGTGTATCGGGACGGGTGGTGAAAACCTCAAGTTTATCCTCAAATCCATCTACATTAAAAAAGACTGCTGCTCCTTCTGAACGTCCAATCCAATAGCGTTGTATATCCTTCAAGGAATCTACCCAATTCACTTTGCCCAAACCATCGAGCAAGCGCTGGGCATAGGCCGAAACCCGAAGCGACCATTGTTTCATCATTTTTCGTTCCACGGGATGACCGCCCCTTTCCGAAAGTCCGTTCACCACTTCATCATTTGCAAGGACAGTCCCAAGCTCGGCACACCAGTTTACCCAGGTATCGGCAAGATAGGCCAAACGATAGTCCATCAGGGCTTCCTGCTGTTGTTTTTCTGTCATGTTTCTCCAATCTTCTGCAGAAAAAACTTCAACTTCGGAACAAGCAGCCTGGGTTTCTGAATTTCCTTTGTCCCCAAACTCAGCAATCAACAAATCAATATGCTCTGCTTTATTTGTTTTAAGGTTGTACCAGTGATTGAAAAGTTGGATAAATGTCCATTGAGTCCATTTGTAATAATTGGGGTCGGATGTCCTTACCTCCCGTGACCAGTCAAACGAAAAACCAATCCGATCCAATTGCTCACGGTAGCGTTTGATGTTCTTTTCGGTTGTAATGGATGGATGTGTCCCGGTCTGGATGGCATACTGTTCCGCTGGAAGCCCGTAAGCATCGTAGCCCATGGGATGCAATACATTGAAGCCCTTTTGCCTTTTGTACCTCGAATAAATATCGGAAGCAATATATCCTAACGGATGGCCAACATGCAATCCTGCCCCAGAAGGATAAGGGAACATATCCAACACATAATATTTGGGTTTTGTTTTATCAATTTCACTTTTGAATGTTTTGTTCTCAGCCCAAAACTTCTGCCACTTTTTTTCTATTTCGTTGTGATTGTATTCCATTAATTTTTTATTTCAATATGCATATTATAATTATCAAAACAACAATTTTATAATGTCGCACC
>JAJRTT010000463.1 GCA_024278155.1 Bacteroidota bacterium
ATAAACCCCCCCACCGTTTTCGGCTGAGTTGGCTTTTATTTCGATATTGTCGCAATTGACCAAAGCATCGCCGGCAATTAAAAGCCCGCCGCCATAATATTCGGAGGAATTGTTGGAAATTACCCCATTTGATATGATCGATGCGGAACCTGTATTTGAACTTCCGGTTAGGGAAATACCCGAGCCCTTATTGTTGCTGACCGTAAAATCAAGCAATTCAATTGAAGAACTGCTTGCTGAAAATCCGCCCATGCCATTTTCGTTGATGGAAATATTGTTTAAGGAAATATTGGAAAAAGAATACAATTCAATTCCATACGACAGGTTTTTGCGAAATGAACTGTTGCTTACCTTTAAGCCTGAATAATCGAGGCAAGCCACTCCATTTCCAATGCTGTACTCAAAATTGCAATAGTTCAAAGATGATTCGGGCATTTGTGTGGGCGTGGTCCCGTTAAATGTCATACCGTACCATCCATTATGTTCCCCGTTGGCATATCCTGTTGTGTCCTGCACGGTAAAATAAATACTGTCTGTTTCATTTCCGTTTGCGATCAATTGACCGATTACCTGAAAATAGTATGAATCCTGGAAGATCACATATACACCGGGCAGGATCGTTAAGTTTTGATCGGCTTGGATAGTTATGTTCCCTGATACTAAATAGGGGTTGCCGCTTACGTTCCATTCGCCGGAAACATTTCCTTCGGGGATAACGGTTTCGGCAAACCCTGAAATAAACAGGAATAAAAATACGATTATTGTTTTGACACGCTTTACCATGATTTCTTAATTTCGATAGAGAAAGATTGCTTATGTTTTTCCCTAAAATCAATACTGATTACTTTGTTGATGGAAAGCAATAGCCAAAAAATGTGCTATTTAGTGTGAAACCATGCTTGTTGAGATAAACCGTTACGGGTGGGGATTTCGTTAAAGCTTGCTATATAAGGCATTCGGGGGATGTGCCGGCACAGCGATCAACCGGGAATTTCATTTCCACGGGTAAATATTGGAAATGCGGAAATTCTCAAATTGGGAAAATCGGGAAGGTTTTTTCCCAGGCCAAGCGAGTGGAAAATAAGGAAAACTTTGCCGTTTTGTTTTAAGGGATACTTGAAATGGCTAGTTTGAAATGGCTAATTTCAATGCAAGTTGTATTTGGCAACTTTGATAATTGCTTGGTTTTTTATTCAACTTTGTTTACTCCATTTCTTCAACGCTTTCAGGTCGCCCCCTTACATGCTCTCATCGACCTGAAAGGTTTTGCTTCTGCAAACCGCCTGCTTTAATCCATAAAATTGCAGGATTCATAAAATGATAATGAAAGTTGTTCAACGGTTTTCCTATTCCACCTTGAGGTCGGCAAAATAGCGGTTGTTTTCAAGTACATCAACAGCCCTTAGAAAGCCATCGTCGATACTGGTCATCACCTGGAAATAAGATTGAAAGTCAAACAGGTTACGTGCCACCAATGCTTTTATCTGTGATTCGATAAGTGTTTTGGAGATTTCGTATTCTTACGGGATCGGCTTGACCTTCATCTTCTTGCTAAACGATAAGAAGCTTTGGATTATGGTTTCATCAATTACATAATAATGGTTGAATTTTGCAAAGGTCGGGTATTTCTTTTTGAGTTCTTTCCGTTCATGGTCCATATAATCCAGCACGAAATCGTTGAACACGCCCTTGCTCAGCAAGTCAACATAGAAATCTGTGTATTTTGTTGAGTCCCATGGGACGAATTCATCGGGCATAATCCCTCCGCCACCGTAAACCACCCGGTGGTTTGGAGTATAATATTTCAGTGAATCGGGAAAATTGATACTGTCGGGGTTGGTGAGCTCGCCACTTCTCAAACGGATAGCAAGATCATCGTAATACTCATCATAACCCTCGTCATAAGGTTTTTGGATACACCTGCCGGTAGGTGTGTAATAGCGGGCTATCGTAAGACGGATAACAGAGCTGTCGGGGAGATAGTAGGGCCTTTGCACCAATCCTTTTCCGAATGACCTGCGCCCGATAATAATTCCACGGTCCCAGTCCTGTACCGCTCCTGCAACAATTTCGCTTGCCGAGGCGGAACCTTCATCGATCAATACCACCAATTTCCCATTTTCAAATTCACCGCGGAAGGTTGATTTGTACTTCCTTTTCGGGCTTGATGAACCCTGCGTATAGACCACGATTTTTCCATATCCGAGAAATTCATCGGCCAAGTCAATGGCAACATCAAGATAGCCCCCCGAGTTTCCGCGCAAGTCGAGGATCAAATCCCTCATGCCATTGTCCTTCAGTTCACCAATGGCCTTGTGAAACTCATCCATGGTAGATCGCGAGAAACGGTTGATTTTTATGTAACCGATTCGGGGTTGTGTAATAAAGGCCGCATCAATGCTGTTAATCGGGATTTTGTCGCGGGTAATCGTATATTTTATCAGGTTCTTTCTCCCTTGTCTGTAAATGCTTACATCAACCGTTGTGCCTTTCTTGCCCCGCAGTTTTTCCTGCACCAGGTTATTGTTAAGTTTTTTACCTGTAAATTCCTGTCCATCGATTTTAATTATTTTGTCCCCGGCCAATATCCCCAGCTTTTCCGAAGGGCCGCCCGGAACGGGCGAAATAACCAAAAGCGTATCTTTATATACCTGAAATGAAATCCCTATGCCTTCAAAATTCCCGGTCAAGGGTTCATTGGCCCGTTTAAGGTCCTTTCTCGAAATATAAGTGGAATGGGGGTCAAGCTCATGGAGCGTGGCAATTATGGCTTTTTCGACCAGGTCTTCTTCACTCACGGTATCTACATAAGCGAAATTGATGATCTGTAAGACAGAGGCAAATTTTTGTGTAGTTGTTTTTGGGTCGTATTCTTGTCCTGAAATGTTTTCAGAAAATGCACTTAGAAATAATAAGAGAAAAAAAAGGTACCAATTCCTTAAATCCATAATTTTTGATTGTTCGAGAGTGGTTGGCAAAACTAAAGCTTTTTAACGAAATTGAGGTGTTAATTATTTCCTGCCAATAAAATATAAAATCTTATACGACAGTTTTCGGATAAAGATATACTTTTGCCGCTCATTTTTTTTCTGCGCTTGAAATTTTTTATAAATAGCTGGGATTTTGGGAAATACACTGAAAAAAACTTTTGCTTCGCTTAGTACAGGTGAGAGGAGGACTTTTTGCCTCCACCTTGCCTATTCGCTCATCGAAGGCATCGTTCTCGGCGTCCTGGCCCTAAATGAATTTGTTTTTATCAAAAGCCTGCACGGCTCCAATTATCAATTGGGGTTTTTGTTTCAGTTTAGCATGGTGGTGTTCGTTTTCCTGGTTCTTATCAATGAGTTTATAAAGCGGGCCAAAAACAAAAACCGGCTTTTGGTCTGGACCGGGATTTTGACCCGGCTCCCATTTTTATTGGTTTTTTTCTTTCCGCACAACCAGGGAGCTGTTCTGGCAACACCGGTTTACCATTATATTTTCCTCGTCATTTTCTTTGTTTATTACTTTGGGAATACCGTGATTTACCCTTTGACAAACCTTTTCCTGAAAAACCAATATGAACACCAAAACTTTGGGAAACTGTATGGGTACGCTTCTTCTGCCAACAAAATCGTGATGCTTGTCGCCACGTTTTTTTATGGGACGGTCCTCGACATTAACGATTTTGCGTTCATATATGTTTTTCCGGTAATCGCTGTTCTTGGCATGGGTTCGGTTTACCTGCTTTCACTCATCCGATATGACAACCCTGTGTTGAAGACCGGGAAGCAAAAGTTTTTCAGGTCGGTGAAAAATTCGGTCTTTACGATGACCGGGATTTTGAAAAGCAATAAACCGTATGCCCATTTTGAAATCGGGTTTATGTTTTACGGTTTTTCGTTTATGATAACGGTAACGGTCATCACCATTTTTTTTGAAAGGCAATTGCACCTTAATTATTCGAGTGTGGCTTTTTATAAAAACGCTTATAATATCCTTGCGATCGTCTTGCTTCCCTTTACGGGAAAACTCCTTGGCAAAATCGACCCCCGGAAATTTGCCGTTATCACATTTGCCTCGCTTGCCCTTTATATCCTTTTTGTGCTGCTGACAGAAATATTCCCGGCCCATATGGTAATTGCGGGTGTCGATGTTTATTTCACATTGATACTTGCCTATTTGTTTTATGGCGTTTTTGCGGCAACCATGGCCCTGTTGTGGTTTATCGGTTCCGCCTATTTCTGCAAGCGCGAAGATGCCGGGGATTATCAATCGGTACATCTTTCATTGACCGGTGCCAGGGCCTTGTTTGCGCCCCTGCTGGGCGTTTTGTTTTATGAAATGGCAGGTTTTCGTTATACTTTTTTGCTTGCCATTGTATCGTTATTGGCGGGCATTGCGATAATGTTTTGGTCTTATCGGAAAGATAGAAAGCTTAACGTGAAATAGCCAATCGGGCCAAATAGTTAAAATGCTCATCCTCATAAAGCAATTCGGCCTGGAAGCCGCATTTGTCAGCAATTTCCTGCAGGGAGGAAAAATCCACAAAAAGCCATTTGAAAGGCTTCCCTGATTTATTGCCATACTCCACCGTATAAATGACCTCACCGTAATAAGCTTCGTTCAAATCAATCATAACGGAACCATCTTCCTGTTGATATAAATAAAGGAGGTCGGAGGAGTCAAGTATAATTTGTCCGTACGGGTTTAGCAATTTATGCGCATGATGTAAGAATTTCTCCAGGCCTGAAAAATCCTTGGTAAAACCAATACCGTTCATCAGCATCAACAATGTATCGAATTTTTCTTCGGAATAATCCATTATGTCCGAATTTATCACCTTCGGCAATCCTCTTTTTCGCATTATCGAAGTAAAGCCTTCCAAAATATCAAGGGCTGTAATATCCATTCCCCTTTCATTTAATACTACGGAATGGCAACCTGACCCGGCACCGATATCCAGGACTTTTCCCCGGCATTGTTCCAGGGCTTTTTGTTCCAGAAGTGGCATTTCATCAAAGCTACGGAAAAAGTACTTCAAGGCGACCGCTTCATCGTCGCCTTTATTGCAATGCACGATAACCTCGTTGTTGTTGTTCCCGTTGTAAAAGTCGAGGAATGCTTGTTCGAATGGGGTCGGTTTGTTTTTTTTCATAATTCCTCCCCGCAAATTTTACAGAACTTCGCATCGTCGGCATGGTCGTCGCAATTGCAATTATGGCAAACCTGGGTGTTCATTTTACCGGCCCTTGCTATTTCAACCGACATGATGCCGGTAGGGACGGCAATTATAGCATAACCGATAATCATAAGCATGGAAGCTAAGGTTTGTCCCAAAACAGTATTGGGCGCTATGTCGCCATAGCCAACGGTGGTAATGGTCACGATGGCCCAATAAATACTCCTTGGGATACTTGTGAAGCCGTTTTCGGGCCCTTCGATCAAATACATGAGCGAACCCATAATGGTAACGAGGGTCAATATCACTTCGAGAAAGACGATGATCTTGTGACGGCTGTTTTTGAGGGCAAGTACCAAAACCGCAGAGGCTTTGATAAAGCGGGCTAGTTTCAAGACCCTGAAAACCCTCAACAACCTCAAAACCCGAATTACCAACAAAAAATGTGAGCCGGTCACCATCAGGCTCAGGTAAGTCGGGACAATGGCCAGCAAGTCGATGATCCCATAAAAACTAAAGATGTACGTTGAAGACCGTTTGGTTAAAAATATCCTTAAAATGTACTCTATTGTGAAAATGATGGTGAAAAACCATTCGGCCAGGAAAAGGGGATAGCCATATTTTGCGTTTACCGACGGGATACTGTCGATCAATACCACGGCCACGCTCAGCAAGATAAAAACCAACAATGCCACATCAAAGGCCTTCCCCTCTTTCGTGTCGGCCTCAAAGATTATTTCGTGCAAGCGTACACGCCATTTTGATTCTTCCTGATTTGTTTTTTCGTCAGCCATGAAGTATTTGTTTTAAAAAAACAAAAGTAAGGAATTCCAACTATTATTAAAGCCCGACTAAATTATTGACCCGGTCGATACATTTTCGATTATAATTGAAGATTTGCTCAAATTCCGATGCCTGTTCAATTAAAATCGAATAAATCAGAATTTCTCAAAAACCCCCAGGCCAAACAGGGCAAAGTCATATTTTACCGGATCGGCTTCATCAAATCCCCGAAGCTTTTCGGTGAGTTCTTCCACGGCTTTCCAATCGTTTGCATTTCGGGCAAGCAGGCCCAGTTTGCGGGCGACATTTCCACTGTGCACGTCCAGGGGACAAAGTAATTTCCTGGTCGGGATGTTTTCCCATATGCCAAAATCCACTCCCCGTTTGTCATTCCTGACCATCCATCGCAGGAACATGTTTATTCGTTTGGCCGCAGAATTTTTCCCGGGGTTGGCCAGATGTTTCAGGGTTCTCGGCCGATGCTCCAGTTCAAAAAAGAGATCGTGAAAAAAGATGATGGCCTCTTTCATGTTTTCGGTACACCGGTGATCTGAGAAAATCGCTTCAAGCCCATCATGGTTTTTGTAGATGTTCTGAAGGGATTTGAGGAAATAAGCCAAATCGGTTCCGTTAAATGTGCGATGGACAAAATCTTCAAAGGGCTTTAAATCAACTTCATTAAAGTTTTGGATAAAATCAAATGGGGCATTGTCCATCAATTCCATGAGCCGGTTTGCGTTCCTGATAATCATTTTACGGTTTCCCCAGGCAATGGTCGCCGTCAGGAATCCTGAAATCTCTATATCCTCTTTTTTTGAAAAC
>JAJRTT010000464.1 GCA_024278155.1 Bacteroidota bacterium
CTACACAGAAATCATAGGAGCAGAAGGATTAAAGGATGTTTTAACCAAAGGGGTTTATAACCTTCAAACGGATTAAAATCAGCTCCTTTTATTAAAATAATCGTCAAAAATCAATGTCCCCCGAATCAAACACAATATAATAAGGGACATCTTTCCGTACTTTTTTAGTTTGGGCCCTGTTATAAATGTCTCGATAATCTGTGTTAAAGTATTTATGTGAAAACTGGTTTCTTTTTGTAAAAATGAAATTGTCCATTTGTGCCAATGCCTGAATATAATCCTTATACTTCACGTCATCTTCGTTTCTGAGGATTATCCTGAAGCCCGGTTTCCATTTTTCTTCCAACGCAGATTTTATCTGATCCAGGTTTCCCGATTCCGAATTAAGTGAAAACTTCCGGCCACTTTTAATATTTAAAATAAGGAGTGAACCATTTTTATACTGCGATTGTAAAATCCCATAGAAATTTAGTCCCAACGGTGGGTGTTTTGGTCTGTCATACCCTGAATTAACCAAATAGACTATTTAAGTTTGGGAAAAGTTTCATACCGATACCATACTCCCCAATTCCAGGTTGATTGCAATTATCTTTTGTTTTCTTTACAACAAAATAGGCTCTGTAAATACCCACATCCTTTAATTTGCTTTTCAGGCTGTGAATGGTTTCCATTGTTATTCCTGAATCCACGAACAAGCGGGGTATTATTAATTTTCTTTCCGAATAATCACGTGAATCAAGCTGAAGTTGAAATTCCTGTTCAAGTTCGTTCTCCGAAACTTCAACATTGTCAACAAGATAAACCACCTGGCTGGTAACCGGATTTTTCGGTCTAAGCACAAAAACATCAAAAACCAAGGATCTCTTTTCCAAACGGTCAGGATCATAAACAGCTGCATTGGGAATATTCATTGTGAAACGATTGGTAACAAGCCGGTTCCTTTTAGCCTCATTTAAACTTCTGATTTTTATGGGGACATAAATGGCTAAGAGGCCGGAAAATAATATTGTTACAAATAGATGGATAAGCTGGAATTTCCAAGCCGATTTGAATTTACGGACAAAACCTGTCCACATGCCCAAATACAAAACCACCATCAACACAATAAAGATATATGCAAAATCGGACAAGAAACTAAAACAATAATAAAAATCAATAGTGATAAAGTAGAACAAAGGGACAATGGTGACTGAAGTACACCAAAATATAAAATACCACGTAAATGCGCGGGCTTCGGCATAAATCCATGGGTTTCGGGCAATCCTGTTTTTAAATGCAAACTTTGGTTTATTGAACCAAACTTCAAACATGACAAGGGTACCAAAAATCAAGGAAACAAAAGCCACGAAAAATCGCAGAAAATAACCTGTGCCCGGATCAACCTGTCCGTAACCAAAAACCCAATCCCTATAAATACACGAACAGCTTCATTTAGAAATAACCCAAACAAATAAAACGAGAATGCAAGGAACAACCCTGCAACTAACCCCATCCAAACTCGTTTTTTTTCCAACAAGCGAAGTGAGAATTCTGGTTTTAAGGTGATTCTTTTCAAAGCATGTTATTTTTGGGCTGAGTTATAAAAATATCACTAATTTTAACCCTGACATTTCAGGTGGGAGTTGAATTGGAAATCCAAATTCCACACATCCATCGTTTTCAATTAATAGCTATTATGCCCGGTAAATTCTTCCGTTTGGTTTTTTTTATTGTTTTCATCCTCATGGGAAATTTATTAGTGTGCCAACAACCCAAAATCGATAGTATGAAAAATGTCCTCACAAATTCAGAAAGTGATTCGGTCAAAATAAAAACCGCCAAGGAAATCCTAAGGTATTATGTCCGAAACAAAGACTTTGAAGAGGCAGAGGAATATGCTTTTGTTTTTTTTGAACTGGCAAAGAAATCCAATACTGATGAAATGATGGGAAGGGCATATTACAATCTTGGGATAATCAAATGGTTGAAGCGTGAACAAATCGAATCGAACACATATTTTGAAAAGTCTGTCCCCTTTATAATTACAACACACGATTCTTCATTATTGGCCAAATGCTACACAAAAATCGGTACAAATTATCTCCGTTTATCTGATTTTAAAAACGCGATCCGGTATTATAGTTTATCAGCCGAATTACGAAGGGACACTAAAGATTCCACCGGAACTGCAAATAACCTGATAAATATTGCCGGATGTTACTACCAAATGGCGGAATATGATTATGCCATCAGGTTTTATCACGATGCATTGGACATTGCCGAAAAAACGGGGAACCTGAAACTGACCGCCTATAACTTTAATAATATCGGGAATATTTACCTGAAGACCGAAAATTACAAAAGTGCGATCGGGTATTTGTTAAAAGCCCTGGAAACCAATAATAGATTACAGGACAAGCAGGAAGTTTCAAAGAATCTGTTGAACCTCGGGAATGCATATCAAAATACAGGTAAGCCCAAAGAGGCAGAAAAGTATTATCTGAAATCGGCAAGGATAAAGGAAAAACTGAAAGATTATGAAGGTTTGGCAACTACCTACAACAGCCTTGGATCAATCTATAAGAACATTGGCCGGACTAGTGAAGCCCTGGTTTATTACCAAAAAGCATACGAGCTTGTCAAACATACAAACGACCGTTTTACAGAAGCATCAGTACTGGCGAATATTGGGACACTCTATCTCATTCACAAACAAAAAAATGCCGACACCTGTTTTTTGCAAAGCCTTCAAATTGCGAAAGAAATCAATGCAAGGCAACTTGTATTGTCGGCTTATACCAATCTTGTTGAATATTATGGTTTTTATGAGGACTATGAGCAGGCCCTTAAATATTACGAACTTAAAACTAAAATAAGCGATTCCATTTATAATGAAAATACGGCAAGTGCTATTGCTGAGATGCAGACCAAATATGAAACAGCAAAAAAGGAGCAAGAAAATGAAGTCCTGACCAGGGACATTGAAATACAAAAGGAACACGAACGCCTGTTAATAGTTGCAATTGCCGCATTGTTCCTTTTACTGGGGGCCTCGGTTTATTTATTCAGGTTGAAGTCGGAATCATTGAAACAAAGCAAAAGGCTTCGGAACCAGGAAAAAAGATTGAGCAACCTCGAACTTGCCAAAAAAGAGATGGAAAAAGAACATCTTGAAGATAAAGTATTTGCAGAGAAACAGCTTAATAAACTGCAAAAACAGAAATACGAATCAGAACTCAAGCATAAAAACCTGGAACTGGCAAATTCCGCACTATGTATCGTAAATAAAAATGAAGTCCTTTCAGCAATTAAGGAAAGAATAGTTGTCGGGTCAAAGGCAGGTGATAAGGAAAGTTTCATCCCTGAGTTGATCCGTGAAATCAATAATAATATTGACATTGACCAAAACTGGCAAAAATTCAGGCTACAATTTGAAGAAGTCCATCCCGGGTTTTTTGACAGGCTAAAAAACCAACATCCCGATTTAAGCGATATTTATATCAAGCTCGCTGCATATATCCGGATAAACCTGACAACAAGCGAAATCGCCCAACTATTGAATGTGACCATTGC
>JAJRTT010000465.1 GCA_024278155.1 Bacteroidota bacterium
CCTGTTCGATATTATTAAACACATGTTCACCGGGCTTGTGGTCAATTCGGATATTTCGTTTAACCTTTCCAATATTTCCGGTATCGATATTTATAGTTTTATTGGGTTTTTGATTTTTGGGTTGTTGTTGATTGCGTTTTTCCTCTTGGTCTTCAGGCCTCTTTTTAGCCTTGTTTCCAATCTTAAGTCAAGAAGGGAATATTATTTTGTTCTTGTATTGAGCCTGTTGCCACTGTTAACCATCAATTACTATTTCTTTGATTTTAGTACGGTATTGTTTCTTTTCTTTTTCGTTTTCCTGGCATCTTTTGGGTTTATTTCGCAAACTTTCCTTTCTAATTTTCATTTTGCCACGCTTATTTTTTACCTTATCCTATTTTCGTTTTTTACGTCGTATGTGATTTTTGATGCCAGTAATTTCAAAGAAAAAGAAGACCGGAAAATAATTGCCATGAACCTTGCAAGCGAACGGGATTATGTGGCCGAATTTGGTTTCGGTGAAATTGCGCAAAAAATAGAAAAGGATACTGTGCTTTTTGATTTATTGTCAGCATACCCCTTTGCAGATAAGCAGGATTATGATAAAACCGTAATCTATATCGTGGATACTTACTTTTCGGATTACTGGTCGAAATATGAATTCCTGATCACGGTTTGCGATTCGTCACGCAACCTGGAAATGGAGGAGGACAATATGATAATAAATTGTGCCGATTATTTTAACGAAACAAAATCGGAATTTGGGAAGAAAACGCAAAGCCCACAGCTCACGTTCCTTGATTTCAAACTTGCAAATGATTATTACCTTGGTATCATAAGCCCGAAAATCAACCCAAGACTAAATATTTACTTTGAAATCTTTTCGAAACACACGCCGCGCGGTTTGGGGTACCCGGAACTTCTCATTGATAAAAAAGTGCTGAAAGCTTCGGGCCTTCAAAACTACTCCTGGGCCCGGTACGAACAAAATGAGCTTGTCTATCACGTGGGAAAATACTTTTACAGCACCAATCTCGAAAACTATGGTGGCCTGGATTCGACCATGGGTTTTTTCAACCGAAATGGGTTTAACCACCTATATTCCAAGTCAGATGAAGATACCACCTATTTGATCAGCATCGTCCAACCCGGAATACTTGAAATCCTCACCCCATTTTCATATATTTTTATCTTTTACAGTATCCTTTTGATAATCCTCCTTCTTATTTTCAATAAGCCCCGTTTCAATCAATTCAGCAAGCTTAATTTCAGGAAACGCCTGCAAATCACCATCGTCTCACTTATTGTTGCTTCTTTTATGTTTGTGGGCGCCGGTTCATTGTATTACATTATTTCTTTGAACAACGACAAGAACCACACAATTATCAGCGAAAAGGCACAATCGGTCCTGATTGAACTGGAACATAAACTGGCCTCGAAAAATACGTTGACCGTTGATATGGAACCTTATTTATCGGAAATACTCTATAAATTTTCACTCGTTTTCTTTTCTGACCTGAACCTTTACGATTTAGATGGTTCCCTATTGGCGACATCGCGCCCGGAAGTGTTCAACAAAGGATTGATAGCTTCAAAAATCAATCCCGAAGCTTACGATTATATGGCGGTTTTGAAAAAGTCGTTTTACATCCACAAGGAGAAAATCGGGAATTATGAGTATTATTCTGCCTATGTCCCTTTCCGTAATGAAAACAACAAACTGATCGCCTATCTCAATTTGCCCTATTTTGCAAAACAATCGGAGCTTACAAATGAGATTTCGACCTTCCTGGTGGCCTTTGTGAACATTTATGTGATTTTTATTGCCATCGCCGTATTTATTGCCCTGCTTATTTCAAATTATATCACAAAGCCTGTTTTATTGATAAAAGAGAAAATAGGAAAGGTGAGGCTCGGGAAAACGAATGAAAAAATCCATTGGGAAAAGGACGATGAAATCGGGAGCCTGGTAAATGAATACAACCGAATGATTGATGAATTGTCGGAAAGTGCCCAACTTCTTGCGAAATCGGAACGTGAAAGTGCATGGCGCGAAATGGCCAAACAGATTGCCCATGAAATCAAAAACCCGTTGACGCCCATGAAACTGAGCGTGCAATACCTCCAAAAAGCATGGAATGAGAAGGCTCCGGACTGGGATGAGCGCCTGAAACGATTTACGCAAACCATTGTGGAGCAAATAGATTCCCTCTCGATTATCGCCACTGAATTTTCCGATTTTGCCAAAATGCCCAAATCGCGATTCGAAAAAGTAGAGCTTACGGCAATTATAAATAATACGCTCGGATTGTTCAAAGGAAGTTCCCGGATTGAAATGCACACGGATTTCCAGGGCAAACATTATATTAGGGGCGATAAAGAACAGTTCCTGCGCGTGTTCAACAACCTGATAAAAAACGCTATCCAGGCAATTTCAAAACCTGAAGAGGGGAGGATAGATGTAATGCTTGAGGAAAAAGATGGGATGCACATCATCCGGTTTTCCGATAATGGCAGTGGCATTCAATTTAATCAGCGGGAAAAAGTCTTTAGCCCAAATTTCACAACCAAAACAGGTGGAATGGGATTGGGCCTGGCCATGGTGAAAAGCATCGTCCAGAATGCCGGGGGCGAAATAAGTTTTACCTCGGAAGAAGGGGTTGGGACTGTTTTTACAATTGTATTGCCGGTTTATGAGGATTGATCACAAATTCATTTTTTCCAGTTCCTCCCTTGAAAACCCTGTCAATTTTACAATTGTTTCAATGGGCAAGCCTTCTTTGAAAGCGAGTCTGGGGGTACAGGAATATAAATCCTTGTTTAATATAATAAGGTATTCAACCGAATTGCGTAAATTCAGTAAAACCAACAAACTGATACAGGGCCACAAATATGTCCACCAATTGGTATATCTTTATTTACAGCATGAGGTTTATAAAATAGTGGTGAAAAGCTTCGACAGGGTTTC